>CAZQBV010000097.1:0-9316 GCA_964592125.1 uncultured Christensenella sp. | reverse complement strand
AAAAATAAAAAACTATTTTTCGAGTCGCGCATATTGCGCGTGATTTGAAACAAATACTTCAAATCGGAATTGGTATTAAAACCCTTCCATATTCATTTGGCTGCGCTTGTTGTACAGCGTTTTGTAACCAAAGTACAAAGAACAAAACACAGCCAAGCACGTTACCGCACAAATGGCAATGATAATGGCTATTTGATACAGTATGGCAGTGGTAGGCAGCGTTCCCGCAAGAATTTGCCCTGTCATCATACCGGGAAGCGAAATAATGCCCATGCCCAGCATGGAGTTCAGTGTGGGCAAAAGTGCGGTTTCTAGGGCTTGGTTTACAAACGGAAGTAAAATTTTCTGCGGTGTGGCACCCATGTGAATCAGCGCCTCTACCTTGTGCTTTTGAGAGCGAATGCCTTCGTTGAACGTTTTCAGCCCTAGGCCAACGCCTGTCATGGCATTTCCAATTATCATACCGCTGATGGGTATGGTGTACTGTGGGTTGAAAATGCTGACACCCACCACCGCCACAATGAAAAAGCAAACAATGCCCAGCCCCGTGATGGACAGGGACAGAGCGACCACCAGCTTAAATTCTTTGTTGATGTCTTTGTTTTTGGAAAGCACCATAAAAATGGCAAAACCGGTCATTATGGCAAGATACAGCACAGTGAATGCCGGATGCGGGTTTTGAAAAATATAGGTTAAAATAAGCCCTGCCAGCACCAGCTGCACTGTCATTCTGAAGCTTGCCACAATCAGCAGCTTGGTTTTGTGAATGTGGCATTTTTTCATAATAAATAACACCACCAGCAGCAAAATATACACCGTAAGAAACTGCCAAATATTAAGGGCAATCATTTCGCTCATTCGCGTTGCCTCCAAAAGATAGGGTTTCATCTGCAAACTGGCTGATGGCTTGGCTGTGGGAAACCACAATCAGTGTGATATTGCTTTGCATGCAGAAGGTTTTTATGCTTTGCATCAGTTGGCTTGCGCTATTGTCATCCAAGGCGCCGGTGGGTTCGTCCAGCAGCAGCACCTTGGGCAGAAAAGACAAACTGATGGCAATGAAAACGCGGTGGCGTTCCCCGCCAGACATGGTGTTGCAGGGGTTGTCCAGCGGCAAATTTAGTGTGCACAGCCGCAAGTAGTGCTGCATTTGCGCATCGCTGGGGCAGGGCTGTTGCCGATAGCCATAAAATTCGCTGAAATTTTCCCGTATGGTGGCGTCCAGCAAAAAGGGCGACTGACCCACCAGCAAAACCTCGCGCCGCAAGGCAATGGCATCGTAGCTTTCCACATTCCTGCCATTGTAGTAAACACTGCCTTTTTCGGGCGTGATAATACCATTCAGCAGCTTTAGCAGTGTGCTTTTCCCGCAGCCGCTGGGGCCGCATATAAAGGTGGTGCAGCCGGAATGTATTTCTATATCTGGATACTCTATTCTGTTTTTGAAATGCACCTGTTTTAAGGCAAACATGCAAGCCCTCCCCTCTGCTATCATTCTTATTTAGTATATAGCATAAACAATGGGGAGGAAAGGGGCGCTGCCAATTCGCATCAGTCCTTTAGCCTGTGTGTAAGCAGCACGGCAATATAAACCAAAAAAGCAAGGCAGAACCAAACAAGCCACTCTATATCTGGAATGCCCCACTGCTTTGGGGCAAGCCAAATAATAAGATTGATGGCCACCATAACCGCTATGGTAATGCATGCAATTTTAAGCTTTTTCATTGGCACTACCCGCTTGCTTTTGCAATTCTTCGCGTATGGTTCGGTACATGATAATGGGGCTGTCCCCCTTCAAAAGCTTTTCGTTGCCATGCAGGGAGGAAGGCTTTGGCCTTTGGGTTTCCACACAGCGTTTGTCCTGCCGTTCTATGCGCTTGTTCATTACCTTGCCCACCTGTGCCATTAGGTGATTCATAAATTTTGCGCCAAACAAATTGGTATAGAACCGAATGTACAGTATGGTGTGCTCGCCATCCACAGGGGCAAAGAAAATCACTATTTTTATCTTCTCTGCAATTAAGTTTTGCCAAATGTTGGGGAAGCGAAAGCGCAAATTCATTTTGGGATTGATGTGGCATTCGCTGGCGGGAATGGGCGGCTGCCCTGCATCCACACTGTTGTTGGCCGTAATGGTAATGGTGCCGTCTATTAGCTCCAAAGCGGGCCCGTTTACCACAGTTTTGTTGCCACGGCCAATGGTGTTGTAATGCACAAAGGGCAAGTGTACTACATCCAGTTGATTTTCGATACAGCGCGAATAATGTGCGTTCCACAGGTCTGTCATTTCGCTGTAGATATAGCTATCGTCTATAAATTCGCTGAAAAAGGCACCTGTGCCTGTGGCGGTTTCTTTTTCGCCGTACCACAAATAAATAATATCGTGCTCCTCGCGAACGGCATAGCTTTTCACGTTGTAGCGGCTTTCTATATGGCCTATGCGCCCATTGGCAGGAATGAGCTTGCAAGTGCCGTCCTTATCAAACTGCAGGCCATGAAAGGGGCAGGCCACGCAATTGCCCTTGTGCAGCCCCTTGCTAAGCGCTGCGCCCCTGTGCACGCACTGATCCACAACACAGCCTAGCTGCCCATCCTCTTGACGAAAAAGGCACAGCTCCAGCCCCAGACGTTTTACCGCCACCAGCGCCCCTTTTTTCACTTCTTTTGACGACATAATCGCATACCATTGATTTTGAATCATTGTGTGTTTCCCCCCAATATAAATATATATAATCTTATATAAATATTATGTAAACCAAAATACAATAATATAATAGCATTTTTGTGTTAGAATGGCGATTCTATTTCAATACAATAGAAAGCTAAAGCTAAAGTTTTGAAAAAAACGTTTCATTGAAAAATGCCTTAAAAACAAAAAAGAAGTTGACAAGCAATCTAAAAAAATGTATAGTCAAATTGTTATTATTCCCCATAATTCATGCAATATAGATTCAATATTTAATATATTTTAGAAAAGAAGAGATTTTTTTGTAAGCGCTTATGGTGTCTTGTCTTTTTGTAAAATTTGATGAAACGATTAATCAATTTTAAGTGGTGTAATTTTAACTGTTGTAAGAGGAGAGTGTGATGAATTCCAAAACAAGATTTCAAAATGCATTTGAGAAAAAACCGGTGGATAGGCTGCCCATGTGGTATGGCGCAGAGCCAGACCTAACAGACAAGCTGATGAAGCTGCTGGAGGTGGACAGCTACGAACAGCTGCTGCAAACGCTGGAGGTGGATTTTAGAACCATACGCCCACGCTATGTGGGGCCGCCGCTACAGCGCTATGCGGATGGCACTTTCGACACAATGTGGGGCATTCGGCGTGGCGGCGGTTTTTGGGGCATTGCGCTGAACGAACCGCTGGCACATGCAGAGCACCCGGACGATTTGGACGCATACGACTTCCCCAAGCAAGAGTGGTTTGATGTGGACTTTACACAGGATGATTTGGCGCTGGTGAACGAGTACGCCATTATTGGCGGGCAGTGGGCGCCCTTCTGGCACGAGGCACTGGAGCTGGTGGGGCTGGAAAAAATGCTGATGGACTTGCACCAGAACCCGGATTTGGCAGTGGAGCTGATGAAGCGCTGCCTGCAGCTAAGCCTGGATGTGAACGAGCGGCTGTTTGAAAAACATGCCAAGGATATAGATATTTATTGGTTTGCAAACGACTTTGGCACCACCAACGGATTGATGATAAACCCCGAAATATGGCGCAAACATATCAAACCATTGCAGGCCAAGCTGGCAGAGCAGGGGCATAAATACGGCATGAAGGTGGCCATGCATTCCTGCGGCGATATCACTGAAATTTTGCCGGATTTGATAGAGATTGGCGTGCAAATTATAAATCCGGTGCAAATTACCTGCCCGCGTATGAACCCGCAATTCCTGAAACGGGAATATGGCAAAGACCTGATGTTCTTTGGTGCGGTGGACTACAACGAACTTTTGACACACGGCACACCGCAGCAAGTGGCAGAGGGTGTGCGGCAAATGGTGGACTGCTTGGGGCAGGGCGGTGGCTATATTGTGGCGCCATCGCACGACCTGCTGATGGGCGAGGTGCCCGCAGAAAACATGGTGGCGCTGTACGAAACGGCGAAGGCCTGTGCCCCCAAATACGAAAGGTGACAAAATGAAGCTATACTGCATGGTGAACTCCCTGAAAGAAGAGGGTGTGGAAGGGTATAAACACTACCACGAGACGGCGCACCAAACCGAGTGGAAATCTCAAATTGAGGCGCTGAAACAAGCGGGCGCGCAGGTGTGCAATGTGTACCTGTGGAATGGGTATTCCATAGTGATTATGGGGTGCGAGGATTTGGATGCCTGCCTTGCGAAGCTGGCAGAGAACCCGGAAAACCAAAAATGGCAACAATTGATGTCGGGTTTCTTTCAGGCAAACCCCAAATTTGACGGAAGCGAAACCCAAACCGTGCTGAAGATATTTGACATGAACGAACAGGCGCAAGGATTTTTGGATCAAGATTGACCAACAGGCACGCAGCATTTTGCCTGCCAATTGTAGGAGTAAAAAAGGGAAACAGAGAAAAGATGATACAAAAGCAAAGGAGAATAGTGCAATGAGTGATGTATGGAAACCAAATAAGGAAAGACTGCTGGCGACGCTGCGGGGGGAAATTGCCGACCGCATACCCACCTTTGAAGTGCTGGTGGAGGAGCGCAATGTGGATGCCATACTGGGCAGAAAAGTGGGCAGCACAATGGCGGCTTCACGCGGGGCAAGCGATGCAGATGTATTTTTGGCGCCGCCAATGGATCCTAAAGATTATATTGAGGTAAACAAGTTTACCGGGCAGGACAGTCTGGTGCTGGAATCGCTATGGGCGCCATTTAAAATTGAAGACGAAACGGGCAAGCTGCACTCTATAGAACATGGCTTTGTAAAAAAACGCGAAGACATCAGCAAAGTGATTGTGCCGGACTGGGAGCTGGACATTGCGCCCAGAAAAAAATATATAGAGCAGTATGTAGCCGCGGCCAAGCAGGAAAACATGGCGGTTACCTATATGACGGGAACGTTTTTCCAGTATTGTTATCAGTTTTTTGTGGGGTTTGAAGATTTTTGCGCCATGGTGTATGAAGATCGCGAACTGTTGCAGGACATACTGAATTTGACGATGGAGTATTACACAAAAATGACGGAAGTTGCCATCAATGCGGGCGTGGATATTATGTTCTTTGCCGATGATGTGGCGTACCGCACGGGCACGTTTGTAAACCCCAGCTTGTTTAAAGAACTGTGGTTCCCCCATATGAAAAAGCTGATAGACATGACCAAGGAAGCGGGGCTGCCCGTGATGTTCCACTCTTGCGGAAACTTGAACGACATTATGGATGACGTGATTTGCGAGCTGGGCATAGACTGCCTGTACCCGGTGGAGCCATATTCCATGGATATTTACAAAATAAAACCCAAGTACGAAAAAGATTTTTGCATTGCGGGCAATTTGGACATAGCGGGGCCGTTTGCCACGGGCACTGCAGAGGAAGCCTATGAAGAAGCGAAGAAGCTGATTGTGGCACTGAAACCGGGCGGCAAGTATATTTTTGCATCCAGCCACAGCATTACAGATGACATTCCGCCGGAGAACTATGCGGCAGTGTTGCAGGCGGTTCGGGACTACGGCATTTATTAAGCGAGGGAAGCATGAATAAGTACTGTACCATCATATCTGTAAAACCCGAATGCATGAACCAATATGTAGACATACACAAAAACGCATGGCCAGAATTGCTGGAGGCCATAGAAGCCTCTGGCGCGCAGGAACTGGTGATTTTTAAATGGGGCAGCAAGTCCATTGTGTTTTTTGAGTGCGAAGACCTGAACCAATTCTACGAAAAGTATGGCGCAACAGAAGCATGCCAACGCTGGAATGCCGAAACACTGCCGTGGTTTGACAACAGCCCGCAGCTGGATGGGCAGGGCGAGGTGGACAACCTAGAAAAAATATTTGACTACAAAGAGCAACTGGCAGCGTGGCGCAATACGCAAAAATAGGAGAAACAGCATGGAACAGGAGCAAAAATTTCTGGTGCAGTTCAATTTTCAGGCCATGTTGCGGCTGGATGTGGGATGCCGCGATGCGCGAAGGATAGCGGGCATACTGGATTTGGACGAGGGCGAGCTGCTGCGTGTGATTGCCGAATTTGACGAGGCATGCGTGGCGGGCGCAAAGCAGGTGGCGCAGGGTGTGGATGTGCAGGCCTGCGCCCAGCGGCAGGCAACCATTGTGTTTGTGGGGGATTCCTGCACCAGCGACCGACTGAGCTACATGAACATATTGAAGCAGGTGTTTCGGGATTGCCCGGGCATTCGGCTGATCGATTCCGCAGTGTCGGGGTGGCGCTCTGGCGATATTTTGCAGGATTACGCCGCCAAAGTGTTGGACTATAAGCCGGATATTGTGGTGTATGCAATGGGGCTGAACGATATGCGGAAAATTTGCGGAACGTTCAACACCACTTCGCTGGCAGAGTTTCAGCGCAACATTCGCACTGCGTTGCAGGGATTGGGCAATGCCAAAGCAGTGGTGAACACCATGTCGCCCACGCATGCGGCGCGGATAGAAAAAAGCTTTGGACAACTGGATTGGACATTTCCCGAAGAGGACTGGCAGGCATACAACCGGGCGCTGTGCGAGGCGGCGCAGCATTGCGGCGCGGCACTGAACGACACGCGGGCGCTTTTTGCACAGGCGATACAAAACGGCGTGGATGTGTTTTATGAAGATGGGCTGCACATGAGCGAAGAAGGGCAAAAGCTGGTGGCGAAAAGCCTGCTGGGTATTTTGGTACAGATGATTCAAGAAATAGAGTGATGCGGAATTTAACAGAGATATCAGAAAAGCGAGAGGGATAGCGGCATGGAACTGAAGGGATTGCAGGGAAAAATTGCAGTGATTACAGGCGGAGCGCAGGGCATTGGCGAGGCCAGCGCGCGTATGCTGGCACGCGAAGGCGCAGTGGTGGTGATTGCCGACCTGAAGGAAGAGCTGGCGCAGCAGGTGGCGCAGGAGATTTGCGCTACGGGCGGTAGGGCAGATGCCTGCAAGCTGGATGTGTGCAGCGAAAGCAGCGTGGAGGCCATGAAGCAGTATGTGCTGGATACCTATGGCCGTGCGGATGTACTGGTGAACAGCGCGGGCATTACCTGCCTGTACAACATAGACAGTATAGAGACGGCACAGTGGGACAAAATGCTGGATATCAACCTGCGAGGCACATTTTTGTGCTGTCAGGCATTCAAAGACAGCATGCGGGAAAACAAGTTTGGCAGAATGATAAACATTGCCTCTATGGCGGGGCGCATGGGCGGGCTGAAGGCAGGGCCGGACTATTCCGCCAGCAAAGCGGGGGTGATTTGCCTTACCAAAAGCTATGCACGGTTTTTGGCGCCGTATGTTACATCCAACAGCATTTGCCCGGGCATGATTTACACACCAATGACAGCGCAGCGGAAGGACGACCCATCCATTGTGCCGCTGCAGGCCATTGGCAAAGCGGAGGACATTGCGTATGGCGTGGTGTACCTAGCCAGCGAAATGGGCAACTACATTACGGGTGTAACACTGGACATTAACGGTGGACTGTATATGGACTGATACCCATCCCATATAAAAATGCTTGCATTTTTATCCGCAAGGGATACTTCGTAATAGCGCGAAGCGCCTTTGGAATGAGTATGACAAACAGAAACGGACGAAGGAGATAGGAAATGGGACACGAACGCAAGCCGATATTAAACAGATTTCAGAACAAGACAGCAATAGTGACCGGCGGAACATCGGGCATTGGAAAATCTGTTGTAGAGGAGATGTGCAAAGAAGGCGCTTTTGTGGTGTTTACCGGCAGAAGCGAAGGGGGCTACGACGTAAAAAAAGAATTTGACGAACTGGGCTACCAAACGGAATTTTGCCGTGGAGATATGGCGGACGAAGCTTTTTGCAAACAAGTGGTAGACCGTGCGGTGGAGCGAACCGGCAAAGTGAATTTTCTTTTCAACAATGCATTTTCTTTTTTGGGAAAAGGGGAGGATGTAACCACGGAAGACTTTTTGCAAGTGTACCAAACGGGGCCGTTTGCCTATGCGCGCATGGCACAGCATTGCGCACCGCATATGCGAAAGCAGGGGGGTGGCTCTATTGTGAATATGAGCAGCATATCTGCACACATTGCGCAGGTGAACCGCTGGACATACAACTCTGCAAAGGGGGCGGTGAACCAAATGACAAAGTGCATGGCAATGGATTTGGGGGCGGATAACATTCGGGTAAACAGCGTTTCCCCCGCATACACATGGACAAGGGAACTGGAACGTGGCGCAAATATGGATGGCGGCGGGCGCGAAAAATGGGACCCCATTTGGGCACAGCTGCATATGCTGCGACGCTGCGCAGAGGCGGTGGAGGTGGCGGCGCCGGTGCTGTTTTTGTTTAGTGACGATGCTTCGTTTATTACCGGTGGAGATATTCGCATAGATGGCGGATACCTAAGCATTGGCGCGGAAGGGCAGGGGGAGCTAACCTCCAACGCGGGCACAAAGTGAGTGCGCATTTTGAGGTGAGCATGGACTATGAAGTTTTGGGTATGGCGCACATTGGGTGCACTGTAAGCAATCTGCAGGAAAGTGTGTCTTTTCTGCAAACTGTATTGGGGTTTAATAAAGTGCGTACACAGTATACCGATTACCCCTATCTTAGCGGGGTGATTGGCATACCGGGTAGCGCCATAGAAATTGGCTTTGTGCAAAAGGACGATGGTCAAATGCTGGAATGCTTGAACTACACGCATAAAAACAGCGTGGTGCAGGATGGGGATTTTTCCACAATAGGAAATGCGTATGTTTCCTGCACTGTGGACAGTTTTGCACAGGTGTATGGGGCGTGCAGGCAGAATGCCGACCCCAATATAACTGTTTTGGAAGAGGCCAGCACCATACACTATGGGAAGTATGCCGGGGCACAGCACTTTTTTGTGCAGGCGTGTGGCGTGGTGTTTGAAATACTGGAAGCAAACGAGGTAAGCGTGGTAAAAACAGGCTTTGTGGTAAGCGATGTGGGGCAGAGCGCGGCGTTTTTCGGGCACATGGGTTTGCAGGTGGAGGAAACATTTTCGCTAACAAAAAATGGACAAACATACAGCGGCGCTGTGCTGACGGGGGCAAATAGCGCTTTGCAAATAGAACTGCTGCAACCGCAGGCGCCCAAGCACTACGGGCAAGCCATTCTGCCGGATATGACGGGCAACGTACACTGCTGCTTTCATGTGCAGGGCATACAGCCGT
>CAZQBV010000096.1:0-10429 GCA_964592125.1 uncultured Christensenella sp. | reverse complement strand
GCTATAGAAATCATTGCTTTTGCAACGATTTCTATTAGAGATTAGTATTATACATCTACCTTAAAGTATACGGCAGAGCAGGGGGAATTTCAATGTTGCTTTGCACACAAAAGAATAACCAGACACTTTTGTAGCATTCCCAGATGTGCTGGTGAACCACCTGTTTGATTGTTTTTACACCCCGCAGATGCTGGCATACGAGCCAATGCCAATATGAAACCAATCATATTGGCATAACAATTTGCTCACTCTTCAAACCAATCCACCCCGAGACTGGTTTTCTTTTGATACAAAAGATAGAACAGAAAATAGAGTGGTATGGCCAAAAGTAAAATCAAATAAAAATCACGGGTTGCTGAGTATGAAGTGGCGTTGAATCCTGTAATTAGAATGTGACTTATAATGTAAGAAATTGGCGCGAATAGTATTGCTACAATTGCTTTTTTCATTTTTTGATTTTTTCTAAATACAAGTAGAAGCGCTGTTAACACACAAGCAACAACAATTGCAATGGCAATATAATAATTTAAGAACAGTCGGGGGGAAGTGATAACACCGCCATCCGCAATTGAATTTTCACCAAATAGTACTTTATCTTCCTGTCCGCCATTGGAAACATAATAAATGGTAGTCACTGCTTCTCCGTTTGGGTTCACTGTGATCATTTGTTCTTGCATAGTGTCGAACAGTTGATTCCAAATGGTTTTGTAAAGGCTGATAGAATATACGCCTTGCTCTGTTTGCGTAAGCTGATATTCCCCTGTGAAAGAAAGTGTGACAGTTCCATTGCTTTCATGTGCAGTAATGAGATCAACTGCTTCCGTATAGGGGAGGTATGCGGGTGATGTGAGATATGCAAAAAACACTATGACAACGAGGGCTGAAATAATTGCTGAAATAACGCCTGTGAACACTCGCTTTTTCGTTATAGTTGCCCCTATTTTTTTCATTGCTTTCACAGGGCTATCTATTTCTTTGGTGTTCTTTTCAAAAGGTAACTTTGTTTTGAATCGTTCCAATTCTTTTTTGCATTCCGCACATTCACTTAAATGCTCATCTATAAACTGCCTTGTATCATCACTGATTACATTTTCAACATACAAAGGCAATATATCGCAAACGATACTGCAATTACGATTTTTCATTGTTTTCTTCCTCCATTTGTTTCAATATTTGATTTTTGGCTCTGTGGTAGGTAACACAAGCCCAATTATCAGTTTTATGAAATATTTGAGCAATTTGTTTGAAGCTTAAGTCTGCAAAAACTCTCCACATAAATACTTCCTTGTATGGCTCGGATAGAGTGTGCAATCGTTTTTGTAGTTGCATCGTTTGTTCGTGATTGGTTATTTGCTTGTCGACAAACGAATTCGGGTCTATTATGTCTTCTACTGGAGCATCTTCAACACCGGCTCTGTGTTTGTTCTTCTTCAGATAGGAATAGTAACAATTTTTTGCAATTTGACACAACCATACACGAAAATCGCAATCCCCTCTAAAGCGATCAATGGAACACATTGCTTTGAAAAATGTTTCGCTGGTTATTTCTTCTGCAATATGCTGATTACCGGAAAGTTTTCGGATATATCGGTATACATCATTAAAATATGTACTGTATATTTTTTCAAACTCCACTGCTCTACCGCCTCCCTTCACTTATAAGACTGCGTTCCTATAGAAATCTTACAAAATTTTTTCAAATGATGTTGCTTTTCATGGTGCTTTCTTTTTGCCGTTCGTCTATCGGCTTGGGTATTGGCCATGCCCGAGCGAACGAGAGAGTAGCACCCATCTTCTAGTTTATCAAAAAAAGCCAACCAATTGGTTGACTTTTTTGTGACGCTTTGAACCAGACATTTTTGTTTCTGGTTATTTTTTATGATGTTTGAAAACGAGTGCGATATCTCTATAAAAATAGGGAATCTGCCACTATGCCAATGTGCCTATGGGAGTGAGGCCATCCAGTATGGAAATGCCATGCGGTGCGCTTTTTACGGCTTCGGTTAGATCCTCGCCCGCTTTATAGCCCTGATGCTGACCATTTGCCCATTGTTTCACATTGCTTACATCGTATACATTGCCATCTACAGCAACATAGGATGGGTTTCCGTTCTGTCCGTTGTATTTGGCCAGTTCGTCTAAAGTGAATGTGGTGCCGGCGGCGGCGGGGGATGATGAGGCAAGAGCTTGCTTTGCATCCTGAACCAGATTTTTTGCGCCCTGAGCTGCATCGCTTGCCACCGCTTTTGCATTTTGAGCTGCATCGCCTGCGGCTGCTTTTGCACTTTGCGCTACATCTGTAGCGGCCTGTTTTAAATCCTGAGCTAAGCCCGGAGAAGGTGAGGCGCTAGACGCGGCAGGCGCGCCACATGCAGTGAACAGTAGCACTGCGCAAACCAAAACCAAAGTAAGCACTGTAAATTGTTTTTTCATGTCGATCCTCCAGTTGAATGATTGATTGCATTTCTGCATTGCGTATTATTGATAACCATTTATTGACATGCAAACCCGAATTCTATATATAATTGAAACAACAGTAAAAAAAAGTGTCGCCTAGAAAAGCTTTGCAAAGCAAAACCAGCCAAACATGACACGCGGTTGTCGTGATATTGTGCTATACTGTGCGTATGCAAATAAACAGACTGTTTGAAATTGTATACCTATTGCTGAACAAGAAAAAGGCAACGGCAAAGGAGCTGGCGCAGCATTTTGAGGTGTCGACCCGCACAATATTGCGGGATATAGACGCGCTGAGTTTTGCGGGCATTCCCATATATACCACGCAGGGAAAGGGCGGGGGCATTTCCATAATGGAGGGCTTTGTGCTGAACAAGGCGATGATTTCCGAAGAGGAGCAAAACCAGATTTTGTTTGCGCTGCAAAGCCTAGCCGCCACCCAGCAACCGGATGCACAGGCCGCGCTGGGCAAGCTGAAAAGCCTGTTTGACAAAACGGATGTGAACTGGATAGAGGTGGATTTTTCGCGCTGGGGCAGCACGGCTGTGGACAGGGAAAAATTTGAACTGTTGAAAAATGCCATACTGAAAAAGCAGGCGCTTTCGTTTTCCTATGCCAGCAGCTATGGCAATACGGGCATGCGAACGGTGTACCCCCTGAAGCTGATTTTTAAATCTAAATATTGGTATTTGCAGGCGTGGTGCCTGCCCAAGAACAACTATCGCACATTTAAAATAAACCGCATGCGAGAGCTGACGCTGCAAAGCGAAACATTTGCAGACAAGGAATTTGCCGTTCCGCCAATGGAGCCGGAGGTGGTGGATTCGCCCTGCTTGCACACAGTGAAACTGCGGTTTTCGCGCCAAATGGCCTACCGCGTGTATGACGAATTTAGCGAGCGGGACATAGTGAAAAATGAAGATGGCAGCCTAGCCGTGGAGCTGCAACTGCCGTGCGACGAATGGCTGGCTGGCTATTTGCTGTCGTTTGGCGATGGGGTGGAGGTGCTGCAACCGCAAAGCATGCGTGCGCTGCTGGCTGAAAAAGCGGCTAACATAGAAAATATATATAAAAAAAATAAAACATGACAGGCTGTTGTCGTGTTTGCTATGCTAGGATGGGGGTATCAAATAAAGAAGCAAAGCGAGGAACAAAACAATGGAAGAAAGATTTTGCCAAAGCTGTGGAATGCCACTGGGCGCAACCGATGAACTGCTGGCCACCAATGCGGATGGCAGCAAAAACGAGGAGTATTGCAAATATTGCATGGAGAATGGCGCATACACGATGGATATAACCATGGAAAAAATGATAGAACTGTGTGCGCCGCACATGGCGAACGAAAACGAGAACATGACCGAAGCAGACGCCATAAAAATGATGCAGGAGTATTTCCCCAAACTGAAACGCTGGCAAGCAAGCTAGGGCAGCGCGGCACACCAATACAACGCACCGGGAAAAGGGGGCACGGATCAAAAAAATCTGTGCCCTGTTTTGAAAAAGGAGAAAAGAGCCATGCCAAGACCAACAACGAAGGCAATGCTGCTGGAGGCGGCAAACCTGCAATTTGAAAAACTGTGGAAGATGGTGGATTCCATGCCGATGGAGGAGCAGACCGCAAGCTTTCTATTTGAAGATAGGGACAAAAACCTGCGGGATGTGCTGACCCACCTGCACGAGTGGCACAAAATGGTGGAAAGCTGGCACAAAACCGGCACTCTGGAAGGGGGCCTGCCCCATGTGCCGGGCGAGGGCTACACATGGAGAACGCTGCCCGATTTGAATGCGGAAATATGGAAGAAGTACCAGCAGGTTTCGCTGGAGCAGGCAAAAAAGCTGCTGCGGCAAAGCCACGCGATGATATTGGAACTGATAGAAAGCCACAGCAACGACGAGCTGTTTTCTAAAAACGTGTACAAATGGACAAAAAGCTCTACCTTGGGGGCGTATTTTGTAAGCTGCACCTCTAGCCATTACGATTGGGCAATGAAAAAGCTGAAAAAGCAAATGAAGCTATACCGAGCGGGCGCTTAGAGCGGGTGAGGTTATGCAAGCTCGGTGCCTTTTTGTAAAATAGCAATATATTCACTGAATCGAAACCTTTTGTCTCTTTTTCTATTTGGGGTAATATCCTTTAATATACCGAGCTGCACAAAGTCATTTACCAATGTCATGGCTGTAGGAAACGAAACCCCCAGCGCTTCTGATACGCGCTTATTAGAAAATGTGGGGCTTTCAAAAAGTTGCTCTAAAAGGCGCTGGTAGTTGCCGTTATTCGAGTTTAATTCGTACAATTTTTTTGTGTATTTTTCTTTTAGTGCAATAATTTGCTTTGCAGAGGATATTGCCTCGTCGGAAACCTCTGCAACACCTTTTAAGAAAAAATCAATCCACCCTTCCCAGTTCCCCCGCAGTCTAATATCCATGAGCCGATCATAATACTCTTGTCTGTTCTGCTTAAAGTAGTAGCTTAGGTACAGTAGTGGCTTTTCCAATATCTTTTCGTGACATAACCAGAAAGTAATAAGTAACCTGCCAACTCTTCCGTTGCCATCCAAAAAAGGATGTATTGTTTCAAACTGTGCATGAATTAATGCAATTTTAATCAATACGGGAATTGGCAGTTCATCATAAAAAAAACTCTCCAAGTCGTTTAATGCCTGTATCATATCGGGAATAGCCGGTGGTACAAATACGGCGTTTTGCAGCGTACAGCCAGCCGGCCCCAACCAATTTTGGGAGGCTCTAAATTCTCCGGGATTTTTAGAGCTTCCGCGCCCATGCTCTAGTAATACCCCATGAATTTCCTTTATCAGCCTTAAACTTAATGGAAACTCATCCAGTCGGCTTAGGCCATGGTTCATTGCCCGCACATAGTCTACAATTTCTTCAACATGTGGGCTCTCATCTTTTTTTTCAGGTTCATTTTCCAGAACATCAATTAAAGAAGCTTGCGTTCCTTCAATTTGTGAACTTAGCACTGCTTCTTTATTCACATACATTGCTACAAATAAATCTGGATTGGGAAGTATTTGCGTTATTCCATCCAAACGACCAAGTTTTCGGTCTGCCGTGGAAAGCAACCCCAACAAAGCTGCACTCATCTTCACAGAAGGCACTGGCGGTAATTTACTGGGCTTGAACGATTGATACCCCGATGGTTGAGCGATAAACGTTCCGGCTCGATTGGTTGACATAATTTACCCTTTCAACGCTTAATTAAAATAATCATAGCATTTTTTTAATTAATGTCAACTTTGAATAGGTTAATTAAAGCTGGATTAAATTAGCAGTTGTTTTCCAACACTTAATTAAAAGAAATGCCGTATTTTTTTAATTAACGCCAACTTTGGGTGGATTAATTAAAGCGGACTTTAATTAGCTGCCCCTGTGCATTGCGCCTTGCCTATTTTTTGGTGTTGCAATATTCGTAGCAGGCAATAAACCCCTCTATAAAAGAGTTTTGCGCAATGGCATCGTGGCTGGCGGTGTTTTTTATACAGCAACTGTTGGTTTGCGTGAAAGTGCGCAGTGTGTCGAACATGGCATCTTCATCTGCATCGTTCCAACCTTGGGGGAAAGTGTCGTCTGTTTCTTTTTTCATGTGAGAGTCTCCTTGGGTTTCATATTTACAGGGCTGCCCTGCGCCGCATATAAAAAAACGCATGAAGATATTTTATCCTCACACGCATACTGTTTGCTCATCATTCTATATACTACCTCTTGAAGCGGGCGCGTTAAATTGTTATACTAATCTAGCGCGGTGCCCAATAGGGTTGCGTTGAGGTGCTTGGTTCACCTTCTACAGCAGGGCTGGAGTGCTGTAACACTCTGGCCTGCCGTGCATTATTATTCATATGTTGCAGGGCGCTTGCCCTGTATCTTTATATTAGTAGATTTAGTAGATAATGTCAATGGTTGGTTTGGTGGGGTGCATTGTAAACATAATGGGCAGTTGGTATTCTTATTAATAATTATGATGTCTTTTGTAGTTTTGTTAATTTTGCATAGACTCTTTTACCTTATTCAGCATATATCTTTCACCAATAAGATGTTTTTGCACACAGGGCGATGTTGCTTCAATGGCAGCCGGTATCAATCGCAGTACATCACTCTCATCAGCGACCTTAATTGCCATTCCTTCTCTACAATTTAACGCCTTATACGCTACATACGGCATTAGCACAATTGCATATCTTGGCGAAAGCGTTATAATGTAGCAATCACAGTAAATAAAGTAGTGATAAGGCGTTAGCAGATATGTAGCTGGGATGTCCTCAGGAATTACATTAATAATCGCCGAATAATTTTGTATCTCAACTACATCTATAAATATTTTCTTCATTGCTTCAAAAGGAGTTTTATAAAAAAAATCACGACGGTTTTTTGGAGCAGACGATATTCTACGAAACATATTTGCTGTATCCACTACTTTCGAAGTTAGTTTACCTGCCATTGCGTGGCTGACCACTATTTCATCAATTTTTTTTAGTGTTACATCTGGCTTTGTCACATTCTCTAGAAATTCAGGTCTGCGAACCGTTTGTAGGGTTAAAATATCTATCGATATAGATTTTAAATAGTCACTGGAGTAAAAATCTCCTCCGTGAGATTTGTTCAGGATATCTATATCCTTATGAATTTTACCTATTAGAGTTTCTATACTCTGACACACATCGTCAAACTCTTTTTGATAATACCCAGAGTGCTTTTGATAAATAGAAGGACCTTTTTTATGAATTTGCCCGTTATTTAAGTCAAGATAAAATAAATCTTCTTCCCCGTGCTCACGAAATCGTTTCAATGTAGAAGCGGGCAAAGCTATATGGTCTTTTTTCATACATATCTCCTTAGTCATTGCATTTAAAGCAGTTGTTTTGCTTCAAATTATTAAATATCTTCAAATAAGTATCTATGAATTGCTTTTAGATGAGCAAAGTTAAACCCGCCTTGTATGGGTTTTTTCGCCAAAGACACTAGCTTGATGCTTACAACATCAGATTCAATCTGCTTCAATTGCTCCGCATCCTCTATGCCTAATATATTCTCAAGAATATCGTCTTGCTCGGTAAAATAATCAGTCATGTTTATATTGTTTTAGGTAGCTTTGTACAATCTGCTCGGCAGAAGTTTTACCCGCAAGCAAAGCAAGGCTATCTTTTTTAGCGCGATCTGAAACAACAAAGCCTTCGGTTTTCATGTTAATTTCAACAGAACGGATAATCCGCTGATAGGATTTTTCATGCTCCATCAAATTCACCCGCTTTCTGTTTCTATTATACCACAAAAGTGGTGCGAAATTGTACTGATTTGCTGAAGATTGGCGTGCCTTGCAAACAGAAGCTGTTTGACAGTGGCGGCGGAGGGTGATAAGAAAAATACGATACCGAAATGGAGGCAAACCAATGGAAGCAGGGGAGAAAAAACTGACCGCGCAGCAAAGCGAAACGCTGCTGGCTGTGCTGCAAAAGAGATTTGAAACAAACCAGCACCGCCACGAAGGGCTGAACTGGCATGCGGTAAAGGAAAAGCTGGAGAGCAACGCGGAAAAGCTGTGGAGCATAAACGAGATGGAGCAAACCGGAGGCGAGCCGGACGTGGTGGGCAAGGACGAGCAGACAGGTGCATATCTGTTTTTCGATTGTGCGCCGGAAAGCCCCGCAGGGCGCAGAAGCCTTTGCCTAGACCCAGCGGCTCTTGAAGCCAGAAAAGAGAACAAACCCAAACACAGCGCCGTGGGCATGGCGGCGGATATGGGCATAGAAATTTTGACAGAGCAGCAATACAGAAAGCTGCAAACGCTGGGCGAATTCGACAAAAAAACATCCAGCTGGATTGCCACGCCAGAGGAGATAAGGAAGCTGGGCGGTGCGCTGTTTTGCGACAGACGCTATAACCATGTGTTTACCTACCACAACGGTGCGGAATCCTACTATGCGGCAAGAGGGTTTCGGGGTGTGCTGCGGGTGTAGTGCAACAGGGCGAAATTAACAAAGCCGCAGTGGGCAATATTTGAAAACTGTGTGAAAAACGGCCGGTGTTTGGTATACTGATAATCATATCACTTTAGAGATTGAGGGGATTGGGGTAGTGATGGAGATTTCTTATACCAAAACACGGGTGAGCTGTTACTTGGGCTATGTAACGCAGGCAACGGTGAACAGCCTGTTGCCGTTGCTGTTTGTTACCTTCCAACGGAACTTTGGCATTACGCTGGATCAGATAGCGCTGCTGATATCCATGAACTTTGGCATACAACTGGTGGTGGATTTGTTGGCCACCAAATTTGTGGATAAAATAGGCTATCGCGCCTCGGCATTGCTGGCGCATGTATGCGCAGCGGTGGGGCTGTGCGGTGTGGGCATTTTCCCCATGCTGTTTGCAGATGCCTATGCCGGGCTGGTGCTGGCGGTGGCCATTAGCGCAGTGGGAGGCGGCATTATAGAGGTGATAATAAGCCCCATTGTGGAGGCGTTGCCCGGCGAGAAAAAAGCCGCAAGCATGAGCCTGTTGCATTCGTTCTATTGCTGGGGATGTGTGGCTGTGATTGGGCTTTCCACGGTGTTTTTTAATGTGGTGGGGCTGGAGCAATGGTATATACTGCCCTTGCTATGGGCACTGGTGCCCATTACGGGCGTGGTGCTGTTTTCCAAAACGCCACTGGTGAAGCTGGTGGAAGACCACCAACGTACCCCGCTGAAACGATTGTTTACCAAGAAGCTGTTTATGCTGTTTTTGGTATTTATGGTGTGTGCGGGCGCTGCGGAGCAAGCAATGTCTCAATGGGCATCGCTATTTGCAGAGCTGGGGCTGGGTGTTTCCAAAACCATGGGCGACCTGCTGGGTCCCCTGTCGTTTGCGTTGTTTATGGGCATATCCCGAACGATATATGGCCTGTGGGGTGCAAAGTGGGACTTGAACAAGGCGCTGCTGCTGTCTGGAACGTTGTGCGTGGCAAGCTATATGCTGACGGTGTTTTCCCCCATACCGCTGCTGGCACTGTTTGGTTGTACGCTGTGCGGATTTTCCGTGGGGCTGATGTGGCCGGGCACCATTAGCATGACCTCCAAATTTTTCCCCGCGGGGGGAACGGCCATGTTTGCCATACTGGCATTGGCGGGGGATTTGGGCTGTGCCTCGGGCCCGGGCGTGGTGGGCGTGGTTTCCAGCGCGGCGAAAGACGGCATGTTTGCAACCATGCAAAGCTGGTTTCCCAGCAATTCCCCCATGGAAAGCGGGCTGAAAACGGGGCTGTTTGTGGCCAGTATTTTTGCGGTGGTGCTGGTGGTGGGGCTGCTGGCACTGCGGCTGCAAAAGAAACCGGGGCAACCACTGTACCCCACGCCAAAGACCGCTGATGCGCAGGGACAATAGCATAGGGGCATGGAAGGCAGGAAAAGGGGAGTGAGTGCATTGAGAAAGCTGAGCGAATATGTGGCGGAATATCAAAAGCAAATGGAACTAGGCGAGGTGCAAATTGCCTATGAGCAGCTGCTAAAATACATGATGCGCCTGAAAGCGCACTGTTCGAATGGCTTCCCAGAGGAGTTTGACTTTGGGAATGTATCGCCGGGCTATATGGATTTCAGCTATTTTCCCTTTTTCAATGCGTTTTTGCGGAAGAGAAAACTGCGCTTTGGCATTGTTTTGAACCATAAAAAGATGCGCTTTGAGCTGTGGCTGATGGGGCAGAACGCGCAGGTGCAAAAAGAATATTGGGACTTGCTGAAAGCGACCAACTGGAACCGAGAACTGACCGCAATGCCAAAGTATTCTGTGCTGGAAACTGTGCTAGTGGACATGCCGGACTTTGATGATTTGGATGCGTTGTCCTTCAAAATTGAAAAAGCGGCTGCCGATGCTGTGGAAGAAATTTTAAAGTGCATAAAATAAGTGCGGGGTGCAAGCAGTCTGCGCACATAATACTAATCTCTAATAGAAATCGTTGCAAAAGCAATGATTTCTATAGCCG
>CAZQBV010000095.1:0-10536 GCA_964592125.1 uncultured Christensenella sp. | reverse complement strand
TGGCAGTGATAGAAATATCGCTTTTGCGATATTTCTATCAGGGATCAGTATTACTAGTATTATAACATAGAACAAAACGGTTTAAAATCATTCAAAATATGTTAGAATAAGTACAGATTCTATAGATTGAGAGGAAATTGGATGTCCAAACATGTAAAAATGATGATTTTAGATACCTGCTCACACTGCAAACATGCTTTTGAATTGATGGATCGTTTGCGCAAGCAGTACCCTGAATTTAACCAAGTGGAAATAGAAGTGATAGAAGAAAACCGAGAACCTGAAAAAACCAAAGGTTACGACTATTGGTATGTACCCACCTACTTTGTGGATGATATAAAGATACACGAGGGTGTTCCCACTTTGGCGGCTGTAGAAGCGGTTTTCCGCGAAGCATTGGAGTAGCTATTGTGCCCACATTGATTGTGATAATACTGGCAAGCCTTGCAATTGCCTTGTTGGCGGCTATTTATTTGGTCTCTAACAGGGTTTTTAATGTTGCTGTAAAGGCTAGGGTATCCAAAAAGAAAGTGATGGATACCAATGCTAAAGATGCCGACCGAAGCGAGGAACAAAAAAATCGAAAGTGGCTAGAAACACAAATTTTTCAGGAACAGCAGATTACTTCCTTTGATGGCCTAAAGCTGTTTGGGCGAATGCTATATGCCAATACCCCCACAAACAATTGGGCGGTTGTTTGCCATGGTTTCAGCGGCAATGGGCTGAAAATGGGTAGCGGCGCACGTCATTTTCACAGCTTGGGCTACAATGTGTTGCTTCCCGATCTGCGCGGCTGTGGCAATAGTCAGGGGAAGTATTTGGGCATGGGCTGGCTGGATTCTCAGGACATGCTGCAATGGCTTCATTTGTTATGCGATAGAAACCCTCATGCGAAAATTGTGCTGATGGGCGGCTCTATGGGCGGCGCCACAGTAATGATGACAACTGGGCTGGCTCTGCCGCCCAATGTGGTTGCAGCCATAGAGGATTGCGGCTATACCTCGGTATGGGAGGAATTTACCCATCAACTGAAAAAGGTATTTGGGCTACCGCAATTCCCCTTCATGCACATAGCCAACTGCATGGCAAAAAGGCGGGCGAGCTATTCTTTTAAAGAGGCAAGCAGCCTGCCACGGCTTAGGCTTTCTAAAACCCCCACGCTATTTATTCACGGCACTGCCGATGCGTTTGTTCCCTTTTTCATGCACGAAGAATGCTACGCGGCAGCGGCCTGCCCCAAGGAAAAACTGGTGATAGAGGGCGCAGGGCACGCGGTATGTGCAGATGTTGCGCCCCAGCTTTACTGGCAAACTGTAGATGCTTTTTTGGAAAAGTATGTGTAGGCTGCCCCAATATAAAAATGGCGGAGAACCACCCAAAAGTGATATTCTCCACCATCCTATTTTGTTGCGTACTGCTTTTGCACACTTTCTTATCTGGAATTGGTATTATTTCACCGCTTCTCGTTCAAATTCCTTCAAGATCATTTGCGCCAGCAATTCATCCTGTTTCAGCCCCATATAGTGCTCTATCACATATTCAATTCCATTTTTTTCAAGGCAATCCTGCAATTCCATTGCAGATTTATCATTTGCATCCGCATAATTCAACGCTGCAACAATGCCTTTTACAATATAGTCCGGATCGAAACCAGATTCTATTACATACAGTGCAGCGCCCACCAGTCTGTCATCTTTGCGCAGCTTGCGTATGGGGTCTGCCCCCACGCGCGCTATCGTTTCCCGCAGCGCCTTGTTGCGGAAACGGAACAGCAGGTCATCCACATAGTCCGTAAGCTCCTCCATAGGCACACCATATTCCCGATTCAACGCTTTTGCCACCAGCATCATAGATTCGTGCGCACGGCTTTTGATTACCGGAACCCCTACCGCTTCGGAAATATACTCCAGCCCCATTGCCCAGCCGAAATAGGCACACAGCGCGTGTGACATATTGTGCATAAACAGCTTGCGCTTGATGTGGAAGTCGAAAGGCGTAAATGGCACCAGCCCCACTAGATCGGGTATTTCTCCCTTGAAGCCCTCGCTATCCACAGGAAGCAATGCATATTCTTCTACCGCTATCAGCAAAGGATCTGCCGCACTTAACACAGGCGCGAGTTTCGGCACCATGCGCCCAATAGAGCATTCTACCAAACCCAAATTCTCATCTGCCCATTTTTTCTGCGCAGCATCCAAATGTTCGTAAATCCACCCACGCATCAGCTTATCCGCATTCATCTGGTTTTCCGCCAGCAAAATATCCAGCGGCTCATTCTTTTGTTTCATTCTTTTTACAATGGCTTTCGCAATATTGGGCGCAATGAACTTCATTACATTTACGCCTACCGAAGTTGCCATTAGGTCGCAATCCGCTATTTCCTCTACCGCTTGGGGCGAGTTCGCATCTACCGCACGCACGTTCTTCACCACATCTACACGCTGCGCCTCGTCCGAAACAATTTGCACATTGTATTCGTTATATCGGTTCATTGCCTCTACAATTTCCGTAGAAATATCCAAAAAGCATACTTCATAGCCACTTTCGGAAAGCACCTTTCCAATGAAGCCCCTGCCTATATTTCCCGCACCATACATTACCGCTTTTTTCATATCAAACCACCTCGTTGCTATAGAATATATAGTAACTATATCACAAAAAGCTTAGATTTGGTATAATACAAATCACCAATAGAAAAGTGAAAATATGGGTTTCTATTGCCGCAGACAGATACAAAGGAGCAAACCATGAAAAAAAATGACAGTGTTACTCTAACCATTGATGATATAGGCACAGATGGCCAAGGCATAGGCAAATACGAGGGAATGGCCGTTTTTGTGCAGGGCGCGTTGCCCAGCGAAGAGGTACAGGCAAAAATCATTCTGGTGAAAAAAAGCTACGCAGTTGGCAAGCTGATGGAAATACTTTCCCCTTCCCCCGCACGGGTGCAGCCACCCTGCAGAGTTTTTTCCAAATGCGGGGGGTGTACGCTGCAACATATGGCCTACCCCGCCCAGCTGGAGTACAAGCAAGCGCGGGTGCAAGACTGCGTAAAGCGTATTGGCAAGCTGGATATACCTGTGCTCTTTCCCCTTCCCTCTGTGGCTGAATATCGCTACCGCAACAAAGCCGCCTTCCCCGCCCAGCAGCAAAATGGCAATGTGAGCATTGGCCTGTATGCAGCACACTCGCACAATGTGGTGGATATAGACGACTGTAAAATACAGCACAGCAACATAGCGGTGGCGCTTTCCCAGCTGCGGGTGTGGATTGTAAAATATGGCATTGGTATATATGACGAGCAAACGCACACTGGCTTGCTAAGGCATGTGGTGTTCCGCAGCAACAAGGCAGGCGATATTATGTTAATACTGGTGATAAACGGAAAGGATCTGCCCTTCCAAAAAGAACTGTTTGCACTTTTTAAATTTGTATTGCCACAGGTAAAATCCATTGTGCTAAACCACAACACCACAGATACCAACGTAATATTGGGCGAGCACAGCACCGGCATATTGGGGTGTGATTTCTTTTTCGAAACTGTTTTGGATTTGGAATTCAAGGTAAGCCCAGGCAGTTTTTTGCAGGTAAACACCCCACAGGCCGAAGCATTGTACAAAAATCTGGAAAAAGAGCTGGGGGTTCGTTCCAGCGATACCGCACTGGATCTATTTTGCGGTGCGGGAATGATTACGCTGATGCTGGCAAAACAAGCACGGTTTGCCTATGGCATAGAAGTTGTAGATGCTGCTGTAGAAAATGCACAGTTTAATGCACAATTGAACGAAATTGAGAATGCAGCCTTTTTCTCTGGGGATGCTTTGGAAGTTCTACCAAAGGTAACCGCACAGGAAACGCATATAGATATTGTAACGGTAGACCCACCACGCAAGGGACTAACCCAGCCTTTGATAGATGCCATTGTTGGCATCAGCCCACGTGCTGTGGGGTATGTATCTTGCGACCCTGCCACAATGGCACGCGACCTTGCATATTTTGCTGAAAAAGGCTATGTGGCATCCAGCATTCAACCTGTCGATTTGTTCCCCCAAACCACCCATGTGGAATGTGTGACGGTATTGAAAAAACAATAATACCCACAAACCTTGCACACGCCCACTCTGCGGGATAAAATAAGTGAAATACATTTGCAGCGGCACTTTCCTCTTTTTTGAGTACCGCTGTATTTTTGTGCATTTTTATCATAACCGTAACAAAGCAGAATTATCCAATTGTATCGCAGTATATTATTAATACTAATTCTTAATTAAAAACGTTATACGTTTTTAATCCGTGCCATAGGCACGAAGCACCAAACACTTTTGTGTTTTGTGCTAAGAAAGCCGTTCAATACTGATCTTTCCAAACAGCGAGCTGTTTGGATGCCGCATCATATGCGGCTATAGAAATCATTGCTTTTGCAACGATTTCTATTAGAGATGAGTATTACATCTATTTTAATTACATATTATAACTAAATTTACATTGTCTTGTTTTCTCTTTGCGCGAAAATAGTATTTTATTCTAATTATATATTGACAAATAGAAATTTTATTCTATAATAACAATATCAAGGTGTTTTATTCCATATAAAATATTATAGTATAAAATTAAATATCATTATTCACAAAACAACAACGAATCTATAAAGGAGAAAAGTATGGATAATAAAGTTGGCGTAAGCTATTTGTACTGGCAAAAAGACTGGCATGCGGATTATTTTTTCTGCATAGAACGTGCGGCCAAGTGTGGGCTTTCTTTGATAGAGCTATTTCCGGATGCGCTACTGGAGATGACAGACCTGCAACTAAACGAACTGAAATCGGTAGCAAAGATAAATGGAATAGATATTTCCATTGGCCTGGGGCTACCCGATCAATACGATGTTTCCTCTAACGAAGAATCTGTAAGAAATGCAGGCGTAGCATATTTTAAAGATGTCTTCCGCATGATGAAAAAGTTAGACAGCAAAACGATTGGGGGCTTGCTTTATGGCGCATGGGGCAAAACCTTGCCCAAGGGAGAAAGCAAAGAAAAATACATAGACAATGCAGTTGCCTCCATACTACAGTATCTGCCTATGGCAGAGGATTTCGACATCAATTATTGCATGGAATCGGTAAACCGATTTGAACAATTCATTGTAAACACAGCTGAAGAGGGTGTGGCGCTATGCAAACGGCTGGATAGCCCCAAGGCAAAGTTGCTTTTGGATACATTTCATATGAATGTGGAAGAAGACAGCATGGCCGGTGCCATACTAACCGCAGGCAGCTATTTAGGGCACATGCATTTGGGCGAGAACAACCGCAAAACACCGGGAACAGGCGAGATGGATTGGGATGCCATATTCGGCGCTCTAAAAAGAATTCGCTACCCGCATGTGCTGTCTATGGAGCCTTTTATACTAGCCGGTGGAGAAGTAAGCAGTGCAGTGTCGCTATGGCGTGACTTAAGCGATAATGCAGATGAGCAAAAAATGGATGAACTGCTAACCAATGCGTTGGCATTTATTAAATCGAAAATGTAACTATACAATGGAGGAAAAAAATGAAAAAACTGGTATGTATCGTAATGGTAGTAATGCTGCTTTGTGCAGTACTCACAGCTTGCTCTGCAAAAGCAGACCCATCAACAACTGCAGATGCAGCTTCTGCAGCCGAAACAGGTGCAGCTGCGCCTGCCACTGATAGCGAAGGCGGCGCAAGTGCCACAACAAAGAAAATTAAAATTGGCTGGGCACCTCCCGACATTACAAACGTGTTTAAAACAGCAACACAGTACATGGAAAACTCTGTAGAGGAAGCAAAAAAAGCTGGTATAGATATCGAAATTGTGCAATCTGCTGCAAATGCCTATTCCGATTCCAATGCACAGGTAAAAAGCATAGAAAACTTGATTAACTCGGGTATTGATGTGCTGATTTCCTCCCCCGGGGATGTGGAGGCCTGCAAACCCGCGCTAAAAAAAGCCAACGAAAAAGGCATACCCATTATTATTGTGAACCTGCTAGAGCCCATTGAAGGCGTTGAAGTGGCTTCCTACATTGGGTTCGACAATGTGCAGGCAGCAGCGGTTTCCGCCTATTCGCTTCTAGATGCGCTGGGTGGCCCCGGCGTAATGGGCGAAGGCGAAAAAGTGGATATCCCCGTAGAAGAGTATATTGACCTGACAAAGTGGGAAGAGATATACAAAGACTTCGACTACAACTCTATTGCAGCAAAGGTAGCCTATGTAGATGGCGTTGCCGGCAACTTTTTTTCTACCACCAGAAGCGAAGGCTTCCACTCCGTAATAGACCAATGCCCCAACATAGAAATTGTGGCACAGCTTCCTGCCGAATTCCAAAGACAACCTGCCATAACAGTAACAGAGAACATATTGCAATCCAACAAAGAACTAGATGCCATTTATGCATCCTGTGCAGAGATGGGCATTGGCGCTTCCATTGCCATCAAAAATGCAAAGCGTCAGGACGAAGTATTTGTAGTAACCAACGATGGTACACAGGAATCGGTAGATATGATTCGTTCGGGAGATATTATGGCAGAAACTTGGCACGGTTTCCCCGAGTGGGGCTGGTATGGTGCATATTTTGCAACACAGCTGGCGCTAGGGCAGGCAGAGGATGTTCCCGAAACATTCGACATTCGCCCACGCACGGAATACAAGGGCAATGCAGACCAGTTTTACCCCAATGTAAAGCTGGATGCACTGGACTATGCCAGCGTTGCTGAAAAAGCAGCCGCATAAAAAAGCATAGCAATTATTTTTCAGACAATATGCCCCGCTTCGGTCAGCCGGGAAATCTCCCGGTTGACCATCGGAAGCGAGAAACACAAAATGGCAAAGCGAGGAATAATAAACCATGAGCGAATTTTTGCTGGAGATGTGCGGAATAAAGAAAAGCTTTGGTTCCACACAAGCTCTCAAAAATGTAGAATTGAAAGTAAAAGCCGGGGAAGTACATATGCTTCTGGGCGAAAATGGCGCAGGAAAATCTACCCTGATGAAAATCCTTGCTGGTTCCCAAGGCGCAGACGATGGCAAGATCATTTGGAAGGGAAAAGAAGTGCACCTAAATTCCCCTACCGATTCTTTTCATTTGGGAATTGGTATGGTGTATCAGGAGTTATCCATTATTGATGACCTGAGCATTACAGAAAATGTATTGCTGGGGCAACTGCCACGCAAAAATGGCTTGATAGACTGGAAAGCGGCACACGATACCACGCGAAAACTACTTTCCGATGTAGGGCTTTTGCATATCAATCCAAAAGATAAAATGAAAAACTATGCACTGGGCATCAAACAACTGGTAGAAATTTGCAAAGCATTGTCCAAACAGGCGCAACTGGTTATCTTGGATGAGCCCACCTCCTCGCTAACTGAATCCGAAACCGAGGATTTGTTTCGTGTGATTGCCAATTTGAAGAAACAGAATGTGGCATTTATCTACATCACACACAAACTGGATGAAGTTTTTGAAATTGGCGACAGCGTAACCGTATTCCGCGATGGCGCAAAAGTGGGCGAAACAAAAAGCGCTTCAGAAGTGACGGAAGAGGACATGATTCACGACATGGTGGGGCGAACCATTACAGAGTTTTATCCCAAAGAAAAGAATGTGCAAAACGAAGTTCTATTGGAAGTGAAAGATTTAACGGACTACAAAGTGTTTCAGAACGTATCTTTTTCTTTGAAAAAAGGTGAAGTGCTGGGGGTAGCAGGGCTGGTGGGTTCGGGGCGTTCCGAAATGATGGATGCCATTTTTGGCCTTACCAAAAAGTTTGGCGGCAAGGTGCTGCTGCACAAACAAGAGCTGCACATCAAAAGTCCGCAGGATTCGCTGCGGCACAAAATAGGCCTGCTTACCAAAAACCGCAAAAGCGGATTGGCGCTGCACATGCCCATTGCAACCAACATTACAATTTCCGCATTTGGCCAATATATGAATGGCCCCCTTCGGGACAAAAAGGCAGAGCTGCGTGCAGCAAATAACTATATAGAAAAACTAAAGATAGCAACAACCGATGCAAACAAAAAAGTGGGCGACCTATCCGGTGGCAATCAGCAAAAAGTGGCAATTGCCAAGCTGCTTTGCGCAGGTTGCGAAATTTTTCTGATGAACGACCCTACGCGTGGTGTGGATGTAGGCGCAAAAGTAGAAATATACAAAATAATAAATGAATTGACACGCAAGGGTGCCGGCATCATTTTCATATCATCGGAAATGCCTGAATTGTTGGGCATGTCCGACCGCATCTTGGTGGCACGAGATGGCAAGATTGTAGCGGATTTGGATATAACAGAGTGCTCTCAAGAAATTGTAATGCAAAGAGTTGCAGGAGGTATATAACATGAATCAAGTAGGAAGGGACACCACCCCCGCAGGTACTGCTCTCATTAAAAAAAATAGCATAGGCGATCTTGTAAAACGAAGTAGCCATGTGTTTGTACTGGTGGGTTTGTTTATTTTTATGAGCGTTGCCAGCGAATACTTTTTTATGCCCGATAATTTGCTGAATATCCTGCGCCAGTCTGCAGTGGTGGGCATCATTGCGCTGGGGCAAACATTTGTCATTATTACAGGTGGTATAGACCTGTCGGTTGGCGCGAATATGGCGCTCTCCGGTTGCGTGATGGCTGTGGCTGCCACCACTTGGGCACTGCACCCTGTGCTGGCCGTGCTAATTGGTATTTTAGTGGCACTTGCCGTGGGGCTTTTGAATGGCTTTTTAATCACACGGTTTAAGCTTCAAGACTTTATTGCAACATTAGGTGTAATGACAATGGTGGAGGGCATTGCACTGCTGGTTACCGACGGCCTGCCTATCTCCGGCATTCCAGAGGAAATGTTTATGTTTGGCAATGGCGATATTGGCAACTTCCCCATCGCAATACTGGTGTTGGTAGCTGTGGTCATTATCAGCTATGTGTTGTTAAACCACACGCCTTTGGGCCGAAATATTATGGCACTAGGTGGAAACAAAGAAGCGGCTCGCGTTTCCGGAATCAACGTAAACAAAACAAAAATTTTGGCCACCGCATTCTCTGGCCTTTGCTGCGGCATTGCCGGTATGGTAATGATTGGCCGCCTAAATTCAGCCAACGCACTGATGGGCACCAGTTTTGAGCTGAATTCTATCGCTGCCGTGGTTCTGGGCGGCACTAGCATCAACGGGGGCTCGGGTTCTATCATTGGTACGGTGATTGGTGTCATTACCATGGGCATACTTTCCAACGGCCTAGACCTATTAGCAGTAACTGCGTTTTGGCAAAAGGTAATTCTGGGTATTGTTATTATCCTAGTTGTTACTTTAGACACTTTCCGGCGCGAACGTTTGTCTCAAGCGTAAGAACTGGCTGTTTCAATCAATATACAAAACGGGCGCTCGTTATGCGCCCGCTTTTATATTGATTTTTAAATTATAATTTCATTTTCAGATTTTTGTTTTGCACACACATTAGATACATTTTACTTACACTTCGGGTTATGCGTCCCCCAGTCGGTTCTCGCCAGCCATTACCATATATGCCACCTACTATTATATTTGCATCTATCGTAACTTCCCTGTGTTTTATTCTTGTACTTGTGTGCTCCTTACTCTGGGCTGCATCGGTTACAAACACTTTATTTGCGGAACTTAGCGCCGCTGTGCTTATTGTTATAACTGATTTCACCGGACTATATCAACTTGCCTTCTTCACGGCTAATTCACTGCCCTGCTGTTGCCTTCTTTACGGCAACCGTTGCGGTTTATCTACAAACTGTACTTACTATTTTACTTCAGTACTTTTTAATTTCTTTCCGCAACACCTTGTATACCAGATATACAAGCTTTATCTTTGTGTTTGGCCACGCAGGCCACAGCATATCTGTTCACTTATATCCATCGGCACCACGCCCTTCCCTGTTTTATCGTTGTGTCCCAGACCATCTGTCTGCCAGACACTAGTTTCATGTTCTACGTATAATATAAACGCCTACATATCTTATAAACAATTTTTTTGAATTTTTTTATGTTTTTTTATTTGATATTCATCTTGGGTAATACAACCCCTACATACAGAATTTTTACTTTGTTATTACAGCTATTCTGCACATAAAAACGAATTCCTCTTTTTTGCTGAAAAACATCTTGAATTATTTCTTTCATTGCCCTATAATAACAAGAGTCCGCTTAAATTTGGTAGGCAAATGAAAGTAGCGGATGCGTATACTGGGGTTATATGCTTCTATAGCTCAGGAGGTAGAGCGCATCCTTGGTAATAGTTGTAACAATTTTCTGCCAAGTGCTAAGCAAGGATGAATAGTGCCAAATAGTGCGCTGTGAAGAGGTTTTTAGAAAACGAATAATCTGTCCTGTGATAACTAGTATTGGGTGGTATCAAGCAATTGGAATCTCCAATGGGTCAATAGTGGGTCAAAATGTGGGTCAGACGAAAAAATAAATATGCTGCTGTAGCTCAGTAGGTACGAGCGCGTCCTTGGTAAGGACGAGGTCGCGGGTTCAAATCCCGCCAGTAGCTCCA
>CAZQBV010000094.1:0-10915 GCA_964592125.1 uncultured Christensenella sp. | reverse complement strand
ACACAAAAATCCTTCGCGATGCCAACGACTCGATTTCTGTGCGGTATCGCCCTAGTTTAGCTCGTCCAGCGTTAGCAAATAACCATCCAAAAAGTGCTCTGTGAAATAATGCACCTCGGGCAGGCCAATGCTGTCTATACTTTCCAGTATGCGTAGTGCCGCCTTTTCAAATTCGGTATTGCCACTTTTTTTCTCTTCCACGCACTTTATGTATGCGCAAATTTTGTCTGCCGCTTTTACAATTTGCCTTGCCTGTGGGCTAATTCCGCCCAATACATAGGGGGCAATGCCCGGCTGCATTTCTTCGGGCAGCATATCCACCATGGTTTGTTCTGCATGTTTTTCTATTTTTTTGTAGGCTTGTGTAATGTCCGAACTAAAATATTTTACCGGTGTGGGCAGGTCGCCCGTAATGGCTTCGCTGGTTTCGTGATAAATGGCAGCCAGCAGTATTTCCTCTACAGGCAAATTTTTTCCATAAATCTGGTTGCCTATTACACACAGCGCATGGGCTATTACGGCTACGTTAAAGCTATGCTCGGCCACGTTTTCCTCTATGGTGTTGCGCATTAGCCCCCATCGCTTTATGTGCTTTAGGCGCGACATATATGCGTAAAAACTTTTTTTCATTCGTATGCTCACTTGACTTTTTGTTTTGGTGCTACTATACTAGCATAAAACTTCATACATTGCTAGGGGTGCCATTTTTCTACGGCTGAGATTTCATACCCTCTGAACCGGTCACGGTAATTCGTGTGCAGGGAAGCTGTTTATTTTGTTATCAATAAACTCCTGCGGCGATGCAGGAGTTTTTTGCTATCAAATTTAAATTGTATGGAGGATTTTATTATGGATTGGTTCTATGAAGCGTTCGGCAGTTTTTCCGAAATGTCTGTAGCGGCATTGATTGCGGTGGTGGCTATTATTGCTGTGGGGATCATTGGTTTTGTGGTTTATCGAAAAAAAACCAAGGGCAAGCAAGAAATGACAAAATCTATATGGACCACAAAGGAACTTACCACGGCAGCACTGTGTATTGGTGCAGCGTTCTTGTTAAGCTTTATAAAAATGTTCTCTTTGCCTACGGGTGGCTCCATTACGCCTGCCAGTATGCTGCCCATTTTGGCATTTGCCTATATTTATGGCACAAAAAAGGGGCTGCTGGTGGGTCTTTGCTATTCGTTGCTGCAATTTGTTCAGGAACCTGTTTTCCTAACACCGGTGCAATTTATACTGGACTATGTGCTGGCATTCTCTTTGCTGGGGCTTGCCGGGCTTGCCAAAAAACACATTGCTGTGGGCATTGCCTATGGCTGTGCGGCAAGGTTCTTTTTCGGATTTTTAAGTGGTGTTGTTTTTTGGGGCGCCTATGCGCCGGAGGGCATGCCCGTATGGCTTTATTCGTTGGCGTATAGTGGCTCTATTGTGGGGATAGAGGCAATCATTTGCATTGTGGTGGCGCTGGTTCCCGCGCTGAACAAAGTGATAAAACGTGCCAAAATGCAGGCAACTGCGCAAAAACAATCTATAGAACTGCTGAGCCAGAGTGAGTGAAATACTGATGAACCTGATTGTAGGTGTCTTTCAGCTCGGCATATTTGCCATAGTTCGTGGCGTACACTTCCAGCATCAAATAGCCATCGTATCCAATTTCGATTAGTTTGTTACGTATGCCTTCCCAGTTGGCTTCGCCTTCGAAGGGAAGGCAGGGCACTATGCCGCGTTCTTCATCCAGTTTGTAGTCGCAAACGTGCACATGCCGCAGCTTGTTTCCCATATCTTTCATATATTCCAGCACGGGGAAGCCGGATTGCGCAGCTTGCTTCATATCCAGTGTGAAATATAGGTTGTCGCTATGCGTGTGCTGCCTTAGGGTTGTGGCAAAGCCGGGGCTGTTGTACCAGCACCAGTGCACATTTTCGTAGCACAGCGCCACGCCATAGCTTTGCGCCAAATTTGCCAAATGGGTGAGCCGCTCCCCCACAAATTCCATATTCAGGTTCAATTTGCGTGCAATTTTTAAATAAACTGGGCCATGGAATACATAAATACTGGCAGAAAGCTGCTGCGCTGCCTGCAATACATTTTCAAACACACCCATGGCTTCTTCGTATTGCCGCGGGTGGGTGGAGAACAGCTGTGGCTCGAATTGCGTGGGCAATGCGTGTATGGATACAATATTCAGCCCCTCATTCTCTTGAATGCGCACCAGCTCGTTTATAAAATCTGGGCGATATTCCATTTGCGCTGAAAAAAAGATTTCTGCATTTTTTATATTTAATTTGGCAATTTCGCGCAGTGCATTTTCGTTTAGCTCTCTGCTAAAAAAGCAGGCAGTGGACATTCCTGTTTTCATGTACTTCCTATTCTTTCTGTTTTATATTATAATAGTATAATATTGATTCCAGATAGAAACATAATAAAAGTGATGTTTCTATCACTGCCATACGGCAGTTTCAAAATGCAAAGCATTTTGAATGAAATCAGTATTGAACAACATTCCTGCCCGAAAACGCAAAAACGTTTTCTAGGCCGCGCATACTGCGCGTAATTTAAAACTCTGTCATGTTTTAAATTGGAATTAGTATAACATACAATATTGAAGGAAAGTAGGGTAAAATATGGAATACAACATAGCGGTGATACGCGGAGATGGCATAGGCCCCGAAATAGCGGAAGAGGGCATAAAGGTGCTGCACAAAATTGCAACCAAGCATGGGCACAGCTTCCAGTGTAAAGAGGTGGATGCAGGCGGCATAGCCATAGATAAATTTGACGATCCGCTGCCCGAGGCATCGCTGGAAACATGTAAAGCGTCGGATGCAGTGCTGCTGGCTGCCGTGGGCGGGGAAAAGTGGGACAATCTGCCGGTGGATAAACGCCCGGAAAAAGGCCTTCTGCGGCTGCGTGGCGGTATGGAGCTGTTTGCAAATTTACGTCCCGCCATTATTTACAGCGAGCTGAAGGACGCCTGCCCGCTAAAAGACGAAATTATTGGTGACAACCTAGATATTTTGGTAATACGGGAGCTGACCGGTGATGTGTACTTTGGCGAAAAGGGCGGCGACGATAAGCGCATGTATGACATTATGAACTACAACGATTGGGAAGTGGAGCGCATTGCAAAAGTGGCGTTTGAAATAGCCAAGGGACGTGGCAAAAAAGTGATGAGTGTAGATAAGGCCAATGTGCTGGCTACCTCTCGCCTGTGGCGTGCTGTGGTAAGCAAAACAGCAGCAGACTACCCGGAAATAGAACTGTCCCATATGTATGTGGACAATGCGGCCATGCAGCTGGTGCGTAACCCGCGCCAGTTTGACGTAATACTAACGGGCAACCTGTTTGGCGACATTCTTTCGGACGAAGCCAGCATGATAACCGGCTCTATTGGTATGTTGCCTTCTGCATCGCTGGGCGCTACAAAGCTGGGCATGTACGAGCCCATTCATGGTTCCGCACCGGATATTGCAGGCAAGAATTTGGCCAACCCCATTGCCATGATATTGTCTATTGCCATGATGCTGCGGCACTCGCTGGATTTGGAGAAAGAGGCGCAGGAAATAGAGGCTGCGGTACGCGCGGTGATTGCCGATGGATATCGCACTGCGGATATTGCAGGCGGTGGCGAATCTGTTTCCACAACAGAGATGAGCGCGGCCATTTTATCCAAAATTTAAGCTACAGCAACAAAAGAGGAAACAAAAGAACCCAACTATGAGTAGTGTTATACTACACCAATGGGTTCTTTTTTTGCCAAATTGTTAAATTTTAATCAAAATATAGAGTATTGCGATGGAAACTATAGCCTAGTGGATATAATATATGATATATTAGTAATATTATATAAAATAGAAATTTGAAAATAGATTTGTATTTGCATAAATAGTATTTGAATGAAAAGGAAGGTACGTCTTATGAGTGAATTGGTGCTGCAAGGCTTGGGAGAAAAGTCCTTATTGGTAGATCGTGGCTGTTTGGTGCTAAGGCTAAGTAAAATGAGCAACCAAATACGGGTAATTCCCATCATTCAAATTTCTTGTGTGGAAGTTTCCGAACCGCAAAGCGACCACAGGGGCTATATTTACTTTAGAACGCCTGTAGCCAACCGCCCTATCAAGCAATCGGTAGTGGGCAGGGATGTAACTGCGGATGATGATATGCTATTCTTTGACGATAGAGAAAGCTACGAAATTGCATTGAGAATACAGGAATACATTGCGGGGTACTATTCTGCCTTGAACGGATAGACAAGTGCTTTAAAACAACCCGAATGACCGCATAAAAGGCGACAGCGGTAATTCAGAAAAAAGGAACGATGAAGAATTTAGCAAATGGAATTTCCAGAGAAAAACTTGTACGCTTGCTGATAGACAATACACCTGTGGCGTACGTTATTTTGGATGAGGAATACCGCATTCATTATATTAACGAAAATTTTATAAAATTGCGCAATTTGGATCCGGTAAGCTCTATGGGGGAGCGCTGCTACAACATTTCCAATGGGGGCAAACGGTGCAGGCAGTGCGCAGTGGCAAAAGCGTTTCAAACAGGGGAAAAAGCTTTTATAGCCAGAAAGGATACCCTGCCGGATGGCTCTGTGCGGTTTATAGATGATTATGCCATTCCCTTGCATGCCAGCAAAGAGGGAGGGCGTAAGTTTGTATTGGAAATTATGGTAAACCGAACGCAGGAAATGCTGGCGAGGGAACGCCGCAATTCGGATTACGATGAAATACTTGCCATACTGTCTTCTCTTTTGGAAGCGAAGGATCAATACACAGCCACCCACTCTGGTGCGGTGCGAAAGGTGGCAATTCAGCTGGCGCTGGCTATGGGGCTGGGGCAGCAGGATGTATTTGATATTTCTGTTGCGGCCAGTTTGCACGACATTGGCAAGGTGCATATTCCCGATAGAATTATAAATAAGCCGGATAAATTGACAGATGAAGAATTTGCAATTATAAAAAGCCACCCAACCATGTCTTACGATATGCTATATGGTCTTTCCAGTTTTGACACAATCAAAAATATTGTTCGCCATCATCACGAGCGTGTGGATGGCCGGGGCTACCCCGATGGTATCACTGGCAGCGAGATGTCTTTGGGTACAAAAATTGTTGCAGTTGCCGATACTTACGATGCCATTACCTCCTCTCGCTCGTACCGCAAGGCGCTTTCACACCGGTACGCAATGGACGAAATTACGCGGGTGGCAGGTACACAACTGGATGCGGAGGTTGTGGGCGCGTTTTTGGAGATGGATTTTGATGAGGAAAGGGAAGCAAACCGTGTGCTGGATAGCGATAGCCCACCAGTAGAGCGTGTGATAGAAAAGCAAGTGGTAGTTTCGAAGGAAGAAGAAAAAGGTCAAAATGCCTTCAAGCGAATTGTAGATGAAGACCTGTTGCTGGACGAGCTGTTTGAAAACACGCCTTGTGGCTATGTATTGATGGATGCTGACCGTCGGGTGCTGTTTGCCAGTAAGTATTTCCTGAATTATATGGGGCTAACAGAGGAAGAAACGGTTGGCAAACTGTGCTATAAGGCAGGAACTGCCGAGGGAGTGCCCTGTGTGCCCTGTGCCATTGAAAGGTCTTTGGCAAGCGGAAAAGTAGAGCATATGCGCCAAGAACAGGAAACCCGCAACGGACGCAAAATATTTGACTTGTTTGGCATGCCACTGCCCGGGGATGATGGCGAGGTGGAATATGTAATAGAAATTATTATAGATCGCACCGATGAAATGATGCTGGAACGGGAGCATGAACAAGACTTTGCCAGCCTAATTAATATGTTGAACAACCTGCTGAAGGCACAGGACGACAGCATGGAACCCAACGAAAATATGTCGGCAGATATTTTGGCGCTGCGTGAACGGCTGAATGAGCTGATGAAAAAATAATGCGATACCTATGCAAAAGGCTGTGCACTTTGAGAGGGCTGTATGGCAGTGCGGGAACATCGCTTTTGTGATGCTGCTAGTTGAAAGCAATATTACCAGCCCTCTTCTGCAATGCGCTGTTGCAATGCGCGAAGCTTTTTTCGGTACTGCTGGCAGTGGGGCATTGCCTGTTCCACAATAGCCCAAAAGCGGGCAGAGTGGTTGTGTTCCCGAATGTGTGCCAGTTCGTGAACCACCACGTAATCCATAATGTCTGGCGAAGCCATTACCAACCGCCAAGAGTAATTGATGCTGTTTTTGCCACTGCAACTGCCCCAACGCGTGCGCGCAGCGTTGATGCGAATGGCAGTGGGGCGCACGCCCATCTGCTCTGCGAAGTGCTGTGTGCGAGATACCAAAAGCTTTTCCGCTACATCGCGGTACACCTGCACCAGCAGGTTTTTTATTTGCGTGCTGTGCATACCTGTGGGAATGGAAAAGCAATGCCCATCGAAGCCCGGCCGGCCTTCTGTGGCAACAATGGGGAACTCTCTGCCCGCCAAAAGTGCGGTATCCCCATAGCTTATGGAAAAGCTTTCGCGCTTCTGCTGCGTTTGCTGCTGGCCTGCAAGGTGCTTTTGTATCCAGCCCTGCTTTTGCTGTACAAAGCGGTCTATGGCGGCTTTGGAAGCGCGCCGGGGTGCGCGAACCAGCACGGCGGCATCCTTTATTTGTATGGCAATGCTCTTTCGGGCAGAGCGAACCAGTGTGTATTCTATCGTATTATTTTTCCCTAACATACAATCAATTTTAGCATTATCTTGAACAAACCGCAAAACATGATTATAATAGAAGCATAGCAATAGAGCTTGCGTAGAAAGGCAGGATGTATTTTATGGCAACACCTTCTATTTTTATTGATGGGGAAAAAGAACAGATAGCAAAAACCGTGCTGATGCCGGGCGACCCGCTGCGTGCGAAATTTATAGCGGAGACATACCTGGAAAAGCCGGAACTGATAAGCAATATACGTGGCATTCCTGTGTACACTGGCAGCTACAAGGGCAAGCGTCTTACGGTAATGGCAAGCGGCATGGGGGTTCCCTCTATGGGTATTTACTCTCATGATTTATATGAATTTTTTGATGTGGAAAGCATCATTCGTGTGGGCACTGCGGGGGGCATTCACCCGGATTTGAATGTGCGGGATATTGTGATTGGGCAGGCGGCCTGCACCATCAGCAACTTTTTAATGCAGTTTCGTATGCCGGGCACGTTTGCACCCATTGCGGATTTTGGTTTGCTGCGCAAGGCTGCGGATATGGCGGAAAAAATGGGGCTGACCTACCGCGTGGGCAATCTGTATTGTTCGGATTTCTTTTATGACGATGCGAACAGCCTTGCAGAGTGGCAAAAGCTGGGTGTGCTGGCGGTGGAAATGGAAAGCGCTGGGCTGTATGCCAATGCGGCGCGCTTTGGCAAGAAGGCACTGTGTATTTGCACAGTTTCCGACTGCCCACTAACCGGTAAATTTTCCACAGCGGAGGAATGCGAAAAAACCTTTACCAGCATGATGGAGCTGGCGCTGGAAATTGCGGAATAAATAATTGTGGTTTTCACAAAGGGGAACTGTCTATAAATAAGTAGCATTACTATAAAACATACACCAGAGAGGAATGTGAGAGTTGTGGCGCTGAATCCGGAATGTGTACGCGATACACTGCTAACCATACATAACGAAGATTTTGGGCATGGGTGGGTTTTTTATAAAGATTCTACTCTGCTGGGTAAATACAGTGCAAAAGAAGTGGTTCACCATGTAAAGCTGTTTGACATGGTGGATTTGGTGGTGGATGTGCGCGCCATATATGGCAAGTACTTTGACATTAAAGGCGGCCTTTCGGAAGAGGGCAAAAAATTTGCAGAAAATATTAGCCAAGAAGGTGTGTGGGAGCAACTAATGGAAAAGTTTTATGCATTGCCGCAGTTTGGCGGGAAGAAGTAAGCAGTTTCCAGCTAGGACAGAAAAAATAGTTCTGTCCTTTTTTAATTCACCGCTATCCTGCTATCATACTGGAGGAAACCATGACAATTTATACAATGGGTTTTACGCAAAAAAGCGCACAGCAGTTTTTTGAACTGATTGCCGCCAACAAAATTGATCTGCTAATAGACATTCGGCTGAACAATGCATCCCAACTTGCAGGCTTTGCAAAAGGCAGAGATTTGGAATATTTCCTGAGTACAATAAGCAATTGTGGCTACGAACACAGGGTGGATTTTGCCCCCACAAAAGAGCTGATGGAAGACTATAAGAAGAAAAGAATTTCCTGGCAGACGTATGAGGTGCAGTATCATGCCCTGATGGAAGAAAGAGACACGTATCGGCAATTGATACACGACTATACAAACCACGAGGCCATTTGCCTGCTGTGTAGCGAGCCCAAGGGCGAGCATTGCCACAGGGTGCTACTGGCGAATTTGCTGCAGCATACTTTTCCAGAATTGAAAGTTGTTCACCTGTAGCAGCATACTGCCTTCAAAATACCATAATTGACCGATTGACAAGTGAATTGAACTATGGTATATTCATATTGTTGTAATGTAATGACGTTATAAAAGGTTGAGGTTTCAGAAGATGCCCTTCACAGATGCGGTGATAGATAAAAACACGCCGGTGCCCATGTATTATCAGCTAAAGAATATTATTTTAAAGGCGATAAAGGAAAACCAACTGCAAAGCGGTGATGCAATTCCTACAGAGATAGAATTGAGCGAAATGTTTGATATTAGCCGTACAACCATAAGACAAGCCATTATGGAGCTGGTGATGGAAGGCTACCTTTACAGAGAAAAGAGCAAAGGAACCTTTGTTGCAAAGCCTAAGGTGGTGCAGGAAACCTTTACGAAGATTAGAGCATCCCATGAGTTGGTAAAAAGCCAAAATATGGTGCCAACCACAAAAATTTTGGATATGTCCAAAACAAAGGCAGATGCGGAAGTGGCCGAAATGCTGCGCATTCCTCTGGATAGCACTGTGGTGAAGATGACGAGGCTGCGATATGCGAATAATGAACCAATTTTATTTTCAGAAACGTATGTGCCCAAAATATGCTTTGATATTCTGAATTACGATATGGAAAAAACGGGGCTGTATGAGTTTCTGGATAAAAATGAAGAAACAAAAGCGGTGAGATCTACCCGTGCATTGGAAGCAATTGTGGCAGGAAAAACCTTAAGTGATTTGATGCAAATTAACAAGGGCGATCCCATTCAGCTTACAAAATCTATAAGCTACAATAAAGATGATGTTGCAGTGGAGTTTACAATTACAAAATTCCGGGGAGACAGAAATGTTTTTGTAGTAGAACTTACCGTATAATTTTTTGAAAAACACACTAATCTAGTCAAATTTTTTTAATTTATTATGTAATGACATAAGAACGTAATAATGTAATAAAAAATTGAAACGCAATGCTGTTTTAAAATCGCATGATTTAGAATATAAAATAAAGTGAAATTTATATAAACACTCAGAGAAAAATATAAAAAAATATTTGATTGCCGTATGAAAAGTGGCACAAAAGGGCGTTTAATTTTGCAGTATTGATAGTGCATGGCCGCACCATGTATTACTAAAACAACTGTAGCTATTAAAGCATCGAAAAATATGCTTTGATACCATAAAAATTCCAAAATGAGGAGGAAAAAACATGAAAAAAAGAAACATAACGATTTTGGTTGCTCTCTTAATGGTGGCGGTATTTGCGGTATCTGGTTGCGCGGGTGGCGGGGGCACTGCACCCGTAGCCTCTGCAGAGGCTGCTACACCGGCAGAAGAAGCCGCCGCACCGGCAGAAGAAGCGGCCGCGCCAGCCGAAGAAGCCACACCGGCAGCTGAAGCAGCCGCGCCAGCAGAGGCGCCTAGTGCATCTGGCGAGCCAATGGATATCGTTTACCTTACACCGTCTACAGAATCCCAATATTGGCAACAGGTGGGACTGGGAGTAGAAAATGCCATTCTGGATCTGCAAGAAAAGGAAGGCGCAACCATCAACTATTCTATTGCGGGTCCTGCAACGGAGGCGGAATCGGATGCGTATATCAAAGCATTCGAAAATGTAATTGCCAAGAAACCAGACGGCATTGTAACGGCCACACTAACGCCCGATGCCACAGGCCCCGTTACACAGGCGGCATCCGAACAGGGGATTTATGTAAACTTTGCAAGCATGGGTATAGATCAGGAGCAATGGGGTGAGTATTATGGGGCGCACTATTATTGCGACAATTCTGTAATTGGTGAAGTTGCGGCGCAGGCTATGCTGGATGCACTGAAGGCCAAAGGAATTGAGCCCAAAGGGAAAATTGGTGTTCATATGTCGGTAGTGGTGCCTGTGCTGGAATATCGTATGTCGGCATTCAAAGAATATTTGGCAAAAAATGCACCAGATATTGAATGCTTGGATACATTGTACAATGAAAACGACGTGAACAATGCGCAGGCAAATGTGGAAAATCAACTGGCTACCTATACCGACTTGATTGGCCTGTATGGTGCGAATAACATTTCGGGCGATGGTATTGCGTTGGCCATTCAGAATGCAAACGCTTCCGACAAAGTATGTGGTGTTGCTGTGGATGCAGACGATTTGGAAGTGGAAGCGTTGGGCGAAGGAGATTTGGATGCAATTGTAGCGCAGACACCTTATGAACAGGGATACAGCAGTGTAATGGATCTGTATAAGAGCATTACAACAGGCGAAATGCCTGCCGAGCAGGAAGTGAATATTGCGCCGCAAGCTGTTACCAAGGCGAATATGAAGGACGAAGCATTTGCTGCATTGCTGAATCCGTTTATATTGAAAAGATCATAAATGGGTAGGATATGAAAGTTGCTTTTTAAATTGCTGTAAACATCAGTCTGTTGTACCGGTGCCCGGTGGCGCCGGTACAGCAGAACAACAGCAACGGTATAAGTGGGGTGAAACAGTGGATCATACAATACTGAATATAGAAAATGTAAGCAAAACA
>CAZQBV010000093.1:0-10981 GCA_964592125.1 uncultured Christensenella sp. | reverse complement strand
TTCCGATTTAAAACATCTGTTTTAAATCACGCGCAATATGCGCGACTCGAAAAATTTTTTTGTTTTTCGAGTGGGAATGTTGTTCAATAGTGATTTTGTCCAAAATGCAGAGCGTTTTGGAACTGCCATACGGCAGTTATAGAAATATCGCTTTTGCGTTATTTCTATCTGGGATCAGTATTACAGCAATTAGAAAAGCATTTTGATTGCTGCATAACGGAATTGTGCTGTTGAATGTCATTTTGAGGCTTTCAACTGTCAATTTCTACAGTTTGCGTAAAAACGCAAATTGCTATCAATGGGGGAAGGGTTATGGTTAAAAAAACAACGTTTAAGGGTGGAATACATCCGCTTCAAAATATTCATGAGGGAAAAACCCTTACTAGCCAACAAGCAATTACAGAAATGCCCCCGCCCAAGCTGCTGTATATTCCAATGTCGCAGCATGTGGGCGCACCGGCAAACCCGGTGGTAAAAGCAGGGGACAGGGTGCTGATGGGTCAAATGCTGGGCGAGGCGCAGGGCTTTGTTAGTGTGCCTGTGCATTCCAGTGTTTCCGGGGTGGTAAAGAAAACAACCAACATTACAAACATAAATGGCAAGCCCGTGAAAGCTGTGGTGGTGGAAAATGACTTTTTGGATGAAAAGGAATTTATGCCCATTGCCGACTATGAAACAATGTCTGCAGAGGAAATTTTGGAGCGTATAAAAGCTGCAGGCAATGTGGGCATGGGTGGCGCGGCGTTTCCAACGCATGTGAAGCTTTCGCCGCCACCGGAAAAGAAAATAGATATTTTAATTATTAATGGTGCGGAGTGCGAGCCTTTTCTAACGGCAGACCATAGGATAATGCTGGAGCAGCCCGAAAAGGTGATGCACGGTACGAAAGTGATAATGAAAGCCTTGGGTGTGCGCCGGGCAGTGATAGGGATAGAGGACAACAAGCCGGATGCCATTGCGAAAATGTCAAATGCTGTAGATATGCACGGCGTTAGCGTGGTGGCGTTGGAAACAAAGTACCCGCAGGGGTCCGAAAAACAGTTGATAGATTCTGTTACCGGCAGGCAGGTGCCTTCTGGTGGGTTGCCTATGGATATTGGCGTGGTGGTGGTAAATGTAGCGTCGGCTGCTGCCATTGCAGATGCCTTTTTATTTGGAGAGCCACTCATTCGCCGCGTGGTTACAGTGACGGGGGCGGTAAATCAACCTAAAAATTTGTTGGTGCGCATTGGTACTAGCATAGAAGATGTAATAGCGGCGGCTGGCGGATACTCGTCTCAGCCGTTAAAATTGATATCGGGCGGCCCCATGATGGGGCTTCCCATTCCCACAACCAGCTGTGTGATTGCCAAAGGGTCTTCTGGTGTGCTGGTGTTAGACAAAACGCTTACAAAAGTGGAAAGGGAACTGAACTGCATTCGCTGTGGGCGATGTGTGGAAGCTTGCCCTATAAATCTTTTGCCCTCTATGATATCTGAAGCAGCTGCTGGTGAGGATTTTGAAAAGGCGGAGAACTTAAATGCAATGGACTGCATGAGCTGTGGCAGCTGTAGCTTTGTATGCCCGGCAAAAAAGCCTATTGCGCAGAATATAAAATTTGCCAAAGAAATGATTATGGTAAACCGTATCAAAGAAAAACAGAAAAAAGAAGCGGAGGGCAATTGCTGATGCAACAGATGATTTTATCGGGTTCGCCGCATGTGAAATCGGGCAGTAGCGTAATGCGTATTATGCTGGATGTGCTGATTGCGCTGATACCGGCTACAATTGCGGCAGTCTATTTTTTTGGCCCGGGTGTGCTGGCAACAATTGCCCTGTGCATTGCCAGTGCTGTGGGCTGCGAGGCACTGATACAATATGTGGCCAAGCGGGCTATTACAATCAATGATTTAAGTGCTGTGGTAACGGGATTGTTGCTGGCATTAAATTTACCGGCGGGTGTGCCATGGTATATTCCCGTGTGTGGCTCGGCATTTGCTATTATTATAGTGAAACAGTTGTTTGGCGGCTTGGGGCACAACTTTATGAACCCGGCGCTGGCGGCACGTTGTTTTTTGCTGATTTCATGGCCGGTGGTAATGACGACATTCTTGACACCCACAGGCGGTGTGGATGCGGTGGCTACTGCAACGCCCTTGGTGTCGCTAAACGAAGCGGCAGGTGTGGCAATGCCTAGCAATCTGGATTTGTTTATGGGCAATGTGGCGGGTAGCATGGGTGAAACCAGTGCACTGGCACTATTGATTGGGTTTGTATATTTATTGATAAGAAAAGTAATAACGGTTCGCATACCCTTTGCCTATATGGGCACTGTGGCACTATTTGCACTAATCATGGGCGGCCCGCAAATGGTGCTGTTCCACCTGCTTTCGGGTGGGCTGTTTTTGGGTGCGTTTTTTATGGCAACGGACTACTCTTCCTCGCCAATGTCGCCCAAGGCGCAAATTGTATTTGGTGTGGGATGCGGTGTGGTGACAATGGTCATTCGGCTGTGGGGTGGCTACCCGGAAGGCGTGTCCTTCTCCATACTGTTTATGAACCTGTTGGCACCACTGCTGGACAGGACATTTAAAAGCAAACTGTTTGGGGAGGTGAAGCGCGTTGAAAGGTGACAGTATTTTAAACCTCACAGTGCGTTTGGGCATTATTACACTGTGTGCAGGATTGATATTGGGATTGGTATACAACATTACCATTGGTCCAACAAAGCAGCAAATGGAAAAGCAGAAAACAGAAGCGCGTATTTTGGTGCTTCCCGACGCAGAAGATTTTGAAAAAGTTGACATTCAGTCGGATGAGGCCTTTTCTGTAATCCAACAGATATACAGAGGCGTATCCGCTGGGCAAACTGTGGGATATACATTTGCAATTACCACCAAGGCGTTCTCCCCCAACCTGAAGCTTACTGTGGGTGTGGATACAAACGGTGTGGTGACGGGTGTGAACATAGACAGCCACGAGGAAACGCCGGGGCTGGGAGCAAATGCAACGAACCCAGAATTTCTGGCACAGTATGTGGGCGTGGCCGAGCCATATGTTGTAGCGAAAATTCCAACGGGGGAAGCTGGCGAGATAAATGCGATAACGGGTGCAACGATTACTTCTGTAGGGGTAACGGATGCAGTTACTCTTGCACGGAACTATTTTAATCAATACTTGGCGGAAGGGGTGTAGATACTATGGGAAAGCAATCTATGAAAGGTATTTTCATAAATGGTATTGTAAACGAAAACCCGTTGTTCCGCTTGGTGCTGGGCACATGCCCTGCAATAGCGGTTTCTACTTCATTGACAAATGCGGTGGGTATGGGCATGGCGGCAACGTTTGTGCTTATTTGCTCCAATATACTAATATCGGCACTGCGTAACTTTATACCGGCCAAAGTACGAATACCATGTTACATTGTAGTAATTGCTATGTTTGTAACAGTGGTGCAAATGTTGTTGAAGGCATTTGTTCCGGCATTGGATCAAGCGCTGGGTATTTTTATACCGCTGATTGTTGTAAACTGCATTATACTGGGCAGGGCAGAAGCTTTTGCGGGTAAAAACAGCGTGAAGGTATCGGCAGTGGACGGTTTTGGAATGGGCGTTGGCTTTACATTGGCGCTGATGATGATTGCCTTTGTGCGCGAACTACTGGGCAGTGGCTCTTTGTTTGGCGTGCGTGTATTGCCTGCTGCGTATCCGGATGCATTGATGTTTATTTTGGCGCCTGGTGGCTTTTTGGTGCTGGGTCTTATGCTGGCGCTGGTAAACAAGTTGTTAATGAAGAAAGACAAGAAGGGAGGCGCGTAAGTGATGGAACAATTTATTCGTATCTTGGCAATTTTATTAAGCTCTATATTGGTGAACAACTATGTGCTGTCCCGGTTTTTGGGTATATGCCCGTTTTTAGGCGTTTCCAAGCGGATTACCACAGCTGTGGGTATGGGTATGGCGGTAACCTTTGTTATGGCGCTGGCTTCGCTAATCACTTGGCTGGTGCAGTACTACATATTGGTGCCGTTGGGTGTGGAATATATGCAAACCATAGCATTTATACTGGTAATTGCATCGCTGGTGCAGCTGGTGGAAATGATGTTGCAAAAAACCAGCCCCGCACTGTACCAAAGCTTGGGCGTTTATTTGCCACTGATTACCACAAACTGTGCGGTATTGGGTGTGGCGTTAATTAACATACAGGAGAATTACAATCTGCTGGAAACGGTGGTGAACGGAACTGCGGCGGCAATAGGATTCACCCTAGCAATTGTGCTGTTTGCGGGAATTCGTGAGCGCATGGAGCAGGCACCGGTATCCCGCCCATTTCAGGGCTTCCCCATTGCGCTGGTTACGGCTGCGCTAATGAGTGTGGCATTTATGGGGTTTCAGGGTTTGGCAATTGGTTGAGGCATTTATAGAACGAAGGAGAACACAATGGAGATTGTATGGTCTATAGTGGTGCTGGCAGGGCTGGGTATTGCGTTTGGTGCAATGCTGGGCGTGGCGGCAAAAAAATTCCATGTGGATAAGGATGAACGCATTGACGCGGTGAGGGATCTGTTGCCGGGGGCAAACTGTGGCGGCTGTGGGTATCCCGGTTGTGATGGATTGGCTGCCGCAATTGTAAACAATGGCGCGGAAATAACATCTTGTGCACCGCTGTCCAGCGATGGCGCTGCGGCAATTGCGGATGTAATGGGTGTTTCGGCAGGCGCGGTGGTTCCCAAAGTGGCGCGTATTATGTGTTTGGGCAGCCAAGGGCATTGCAGGGATAAGTTTGAGTATGATGGCGCGAAGGATTGCCGTGCGGCGTATGCAATTGCCAGTGGCTTTAAAGCGTGCAGGTTTGCTTGCTTGGGGTTGGGAACCTGCGCAAAGGTGTGTAAATTTGGCGCGATTGAGATGGGGTCGGATGGCATTGCCTTTATAGATGAAGAAAAGTGTACCGGTTGCGGCCGCTGTGTGGAACAATGCCCGCAAAGCTCTATTGCTGTGCTGGAACGGAGTGTAGATGTATATGCAGGCTGCACCAATATAGATAAGGGCAAGGCCGTTACGGAAAATTGTTCGGCTGGTTGCATAGGTTGCGGCATTTGTGCAAAAAGCTGCCCCTTTGAAGCGATTACGATGAAGAAAAACTTGCCGGTTGTGGATTATGATAAGTGCAGAAGCTGCTGGGTGTGTGTGGAAAAATGCCCTCGAAAGTGCATGCTTACAACAAAGCCGGACAAGATTGCAGAGATTGACCAAGAGAAGTGCATCAAGTGCAATCTGTGCAAAAAGGCTTGCCCCTTTGGCATGATAGAGGGCGAAGTGAAGCAGGAGCACAAAGTTCTGGAGGGCTGCCGTGGTTGTGGCCTGTGCGTAGAAAAGTGCAAAAAGGATGCCATACATCTGGTGCCTAAAAATCAGGATAAAAAAGAGGGAGATGCAACAGCCAAATGATTGTGCTTGCATCTGAATCGCCTCGCCGCAGGGAATTGCTTTCTATGCTGGGGATAGAGTTTGAAGTGATTTCCTGTGATGTGGATGAAACAACACAGATAGACAACCCGAAGAAGCGTGTGCTGCACCTTGCGCAGCGCAAAGCGCGCGCGGGGCTATGCATTCGCCCAAACGATACGGTGATTGGGGCTGATACCATTGTGTATGCAAGTGGCCAAATACTGGAAAAGCCTATGGATGCGGCGGATGCGGCGCGTATGATACGCCTGCTATCCGGAAAAGTACACACTGTGTATACGGGGGTGTGCATACTAAGCAGCAAAGCAGAAGTTTTGGATTGTTGCACCACAGAAGTGGAGTTTGCCATACTAACCGAAGCGGAAATTGCGCAGTATATAAAAACGGAGCAAGTGCTGGACAAGGCAGGAGCCTATGCCATACAAGGTGCTGCAGCAAAGTTTGTGAGTCGCATAGAGGGTTGCTACTACAATGTGATGGGCTTACCCGTTCATCTGTTGTATGACACACTAAAATCATTTCAACGTTAGAAAATATAATCTTTTATAAAAAACAGAACTTTTCATAGTCTCTTTCAGTCATAATATTGGAAGTATCAATGCCGAGTGATGTGCAAATCGGTATACTGCTACGTGAAAGATACTGGTAAAGTGCCTATTCATGCCGTTCTTGCAGTTTGTATCACATGCAAACTGTTGTTGGAATGGCAGAATGTGCGTTGTTTTGGCTTATGCGTAGTAGAAATGTACGGGGGGATGAATGTATGAGAGTAGTGGAACCCACGTTGCTTAACAATTTCATTACAAAAAGTGATATAATAGGAAGCGTAGAGACTGAAAAACGGAGGGATTCTATGGCCAAAATATTGATCGTGGAAGATGAAAAACCCATCAATGAATTGATTTACAGAAACCTCACTTTGGTGGGACACGACTGCACTCAGGTGTATGATGGGGAAGCGGCGGAACGCGAACTGCTTTCTCAGGACTACGACCTTGCACTGCTGGACGTGATGTTGCCCGGCAGGTCGGGCTTTGAAGTGATTGGCAGTGCCCAAAATACAGCGGTTATTTTTCTGACTGCAAAGGATGGTGTACCAGATCGCATAAAGGGGCTGAATTTAGGTGCGGATGACTATATTGTAAAGCCCTTTGATATGATAGAGCTATTGGCACGTATCAATGCTGTGTTGCGGCGCACATATCGCCACAATGCCACCTTTGCACTGGATGAGACACGTATCGATTTCGATTCTCGCAAGGTTTATTACAAAGAGGAACCGGTGGAGCTAACACCCAGAGAATACGAACTGCTGGAAGCGCTGGTGGTAAACCGCAACATTGCGCTCTCGCGCGAAAAACTGCTGGAAACTGTGTGGGGCTACGACTACATGGGGGATACCCGCACTATAGATGTGCATATACAAAAGCTGCGCAAAAAACTGGGTTGGGAGCAACGCATTGTAACAGTATATAAATTGGGATACCGGCTGGAGGCCAATAAATGAAGTTTTGGCAAAAAACCTTTCTTGCCACGCTTGCATTGTTTTTGATTGCCTTTGACATTGGCATATTTATGATTGCCGATATTTCCTATAAAAACAGCATTGAAAGTGAAAAAGCAAAGGCGTTGGGAGAGCATTTTTTTATCTCCCGTTCGCTGAATAGAGATTTGGAAACTATATTGGCGCGTGAGGGAGATCAGTCCCAAGCACTGCATACTTTGTACCAGTCCTATGGAAACTACTATAGCAAGCAGGGAGTATACCTTGCCATAAATAAAAATGGTGAAGAACAGTATTCTAACTTTGGTGTGGCTATCAAAGAGCGGCCTACGTTCACCGCCATCCCCGGGCAGCGTAGTGTGCGTCTCATCAATCAAGATGGCAAGCTAAACTTGTTTATTGCGGGGGAATTGAATGAGCCGTTTCAGGACTATACTTTGGTATATGCCAGAGATCTTGCAGATGTTGTGAAATCGCAATACGACCTTACAAACTCTTTGCTGGCAGCCAGCGTGGTGATTTCGGCAGCATTGGCAGTTGCGCTATACCTGTTGCTGCATCAACTTTCCAAACCCATACGCAGCCTAATGGCAACAACCAAACGCATTGCAGATGGCCAGTATGGAGTAAGAGTTCGTGTGGTAGGAAATGATGAATTTGCACAGCTGGGCGGCAGCTTTAATGACATGGCAGATGAGATAGAATCGCAAATGCAAAAGCTGGAGAAATCGGCACAGCAAAAACAACAATTTATAGACAATTTGGCACATGAACTGCGTACGCCGCTCACCTCTATTTCTGGATATGCCGACTATATTCAAAAAGTGGTTTTGTCCGAAGAGGATAAAATGATTGCAACAGACTATATTATGAACGAAAGCAATCGTTTGAAGGAAGTGGCCTACAAACTGATGGATATGGCGGTGCTGCGCGAATCTGGCATTACCATGGTGGAGATTGATATTTTTGAGCTGATAGAAAAGGCAACGGCTACGGCAGTGGTGAATGCAGATAAAAAGGGAATTTCTCTTCGCACAAATGTGAAAGACATTAAAATTAAGGGTGACGAGGATTTACTTCGCAGCATGATTATAAACCTGGTGGACAATGCAGTAAAAGCCTGCAACGAGGGGGGGATTGTTCTGGTGCGTACCTATTATGATGCGAATGGCCATGCCTGCATAGGTATAGATGACAATGGTGCAGGTCTTTCGCCAGATCAATTGGAGCAGATTATGCAACCGTTTTATCGGGTGGACAGAGCGCGTAGCAGAGAGCAAGGCGGTGCTGGGTTGGGACTTTCGCTGGTGCGGCAAATTGCGGAGAGCCACAATGCCACCATTTCCTACAAATCCGAGCTGGGAAAAGGAACCACTGTGACGGTGCGATTCTACAATCTGGAAACGCCGCCGCTGGAAGAGGACAATACAAATGGCATAGATTTTGATCGTATGATTACGTAGCATTCGTGTTGGAGTGATACTTTGGATCGACAGGAGGACGTTATGCAGGAAGTAAAGGTATTCTTTAAAAAAACGTGGCTGTTCTTGCTGGTGGCATGTGGTGTGGCAATTATGGCGCTTACGGTGTTTGAAAATTGAAGGATGTTTTGAAATACTGATACTATGAAGAGGACGAGGCCAATGCTGCGCTGTGGATTTTGTATGTAATATTCATTCCAAACGCACTTCGCGCTATTACAAAGTATCCCTTGCGGATAAAAATGCAAACATTTTTAAATGGGATTGGTATAAATCTGGTTTCTGTAGCAAAGTGGAAACAATAGTGGATTTTAATATATGATAAGAAGTAAAAGGCAGACAACAGATTGGCGTAGCTGGATGAAAAAGTCCGGCATCTTTCTTGCTGGCGCTATTGTGGTGGCGGTAAGTACCATTGTGCTCTATGCTTTTATCAATATATCTCGCGCAGCAGAGCGTGACGAATTTCAGAAAGTGGCAAATGCGGTAACGGAGCAGCAGGACATTTTGGTGCCTGAAAGCGAGGCTTTTCAAAAGCCAGCAGCCATTTCTGCAAAAGCATCTGTGAAAAATGAATTTACCGATGAATTGCCGTCCTATACTTTGGAATACTCTACCTGGGAGGGGGAAGAGGAAATGCTGCAATACCGAACTGACGACCAATTGGATATGGAGCAAGCGGGAAGGATAACCGCTAGCATAGCAAAAAACTGGTTTGGTGTAGATGTGAAAGGTGCTGTTTTGCAGGCTTCTTTTTCCTATTACGAAGGCGAAGAGCAAGAACCGGGTTATGCAGGGTGGCAGGTGAGGCTATTTTGCATAGATAGGGAAACAGAGATATATGTACAGTTGGACGCAAATACGGGGCAGCCTATTTATGCAGAATATTTGAAGGAATACAGCGATTATGCATTTGAAGGGAAAGCACCTCCCGCTGAATATAAGGAATACATACAAGAAGTGGACTTTTTGTCTAAAGAAGAATATGGGAATGCGGTAAAAGACTGCTTGAAACGAGCAAAAGAATTTATGGAAAACAATGTGCAGGGCGAAAGGACAATAAAGAAAGTGTTGGCAGACAACCAGTTTCAATATAGTGCGGATGAGTATAGGGGTGGCAATAAAGTGCAGTTTACCATAGTGTTGAATGATAATACAGCATATGATTTGCAATATATTGCATGGGGCAGCGAGGAGATCAGACTGGTGATGTTTGGTGAGATGATGAAATATGACTTATCTTAGCAAGGCAATTGAACAAATAAAAAAAGCATGGGTGCTTTGGGTGGTGGTGGGCGCAATTGTGCTTAGTACGGCTATTCTGGCTGCCAGCATTGCCTTTATACATACGAAGGAGCAGATGTTTGTGGAGGAAAGCGCTTGGGACAATATTCCCCCGCTTGCTTCTGCAAATCAACAGGGACAATCTGCAAGTAAGCAAGAGGATTCCTATATTGTGCCTACTTATCTTTTGGCTTTTGACGAGACCAATGAACTACCCGCAGCAAAGGACATTGGCGTAGAACAAGCGGCCGAGATAGCCGCAAAATTTGCATCGCAAGTGCTTGGGGCAAATTTGGATGGGGAAATTTGTCAGGCAGTTTTCAATAGCGCCCATGTTTCTATGGATAATAGGGGAAGCTGGACAATGCAATTTGGCAGCAATACACCGGGAGATCTGCGATATATTGTTTCTATGGACTCTGTGAGTGGGGAAATTTCTTATGCGACAAAATACTACTATGCAAAAATGGAAGAAGCGGAGGCCTCGAAAATTGCATCTGAAATGGAGGATGTGGTTTTACCCAACGAATATGTGGCTTTTCGGGAAGCGATGATAAAGGATGCACAACGGCTTGCAAAAGAATATTTGCTGGATGGAAGGAAAATTTTATCTGTGCGTGCAAATAAACAAGAGGATGCCTTTTCGAATGAAGCCAGTTGGGGGGATACACAGCTGGGTTTTCCACCGCATATTAGCGTATACATTCTGCTAGAAGATCATTCCGAAATTCAATTGATATATGCACTAAAAGAAGGCTTCCTAAAAGAAGTATATGTCAATAAACAAAGCTATTTGACACCGGATACTGCAGCCCAAGCAGCCACTGTGCAGCCAAACGAGCCAATTGAGGAAATAGAATTTAACTATGAAGCACATTGGGATTCCACTGAAGAGCAAGCAGTGGCTGGCTAAAACACAAGTACATGAACCAATTGTTTTTGCTGAACACAGTAGGCGGGAAGAAGAAAGAGTGAGGTTCTGATGCATTTTTAAATTTGCTGGTGTGGCATAAAAATTGAATGCAGGGCAAACAGAAAGAAATATTTGCAATCAGGGATGTTTTGTATTAGAATATAGTTCGTGCTGCAAGATAAGCAAGGGTATAGCATAAAGGGAAGAAATTAGGGTTTTGCAAGATGGAATAAATGACCTGAAGGCGGGGAAAGATTCAAGGCAAAGCTGCACTAGCTACACTGAATAAAATGTTTTTGCGCCTATAGCTCAGCAGGATAGAGCGTCCCCCTCCTAAGGGGAAGGCCACTGG
>CAZQBV010000092.1:0-11057 GCA_964592125.1 uncultured Christensenella sp. | reverse complement strand
GTCCCACCGCATCCACAGTTTTTATTTGCTTCATCAGCCCGGCTCCATTCCATATTGCATCATAGAAATTGTATCAAACAGTCAACTTGTTTTCAAAAACAAGTTGCTTCCTTTATTATAGGCAATGTGCTATCATAAAGCAAGTGAGGTGCTATTATTTTAGGAGGAAGTATTTGTGGAAATTGGTTGTATACTTATGGCTTCCGGCAGTGCCATGCGCTATGGAGGCAACAAATTGCTGGCGCCATTCTATAGCAAAACAGTAATAGAATGCACTATGGACGCACTGCCTCACAAGTTGTTTTCCACAGTGTTGGTAGTAACCGGCAGTAAGCAAATAGAGCAGTTTGCGCATGCACGCGGCTTTGAAACCGTAAAAAACAACTTTCCGAATTTGGGTGTTTGCCATACCATAAAGCTGGGGCTGCAGGCACTTCCCACAGTTCAAGCATGCCTTTTTTGCGTGGGCGATCAGCCACTGGTCAGCAAGTCCTCTATCGAAACATTGGTGCATGAATATCAGAGTGGTATTTTTGCACTGGCATACAACGGCAAACGCGGAAACCCTGTTTTGTTTCCCGCATCACTCTTTCCAGAACTTATGTCACTTTCTTCCCAGCAATCCGGAAGCACAGTCATTCAGGCACATCCAGAATTGCTGCATCTGCTAGAGGTAAAAAACGATTTAGAGCTTTTTGATATAGATACAAAGGCGGATTATGCCTATTTGGAACAAGCGTTTAACAATAGATAGTTTTTTTATTGATTTCTTTTTAGATATAAATAAGCTTCCAGCACAGCCCCACCAAGGCAGCGCGCCTTATCCGATATGGTATTCCAGTCCACATCTATCCGGGGATCCACATCGCCAATTTTCATTTCCTTATGTGCGGGGTAGCCCTTGCGAATCATCCCCCTTACCAATCCCCGAAAAGGAGCTTTCACTTCACTATTGTCTACAGTAAGAAGCGCTTCTCCTTGTTCTACAATATCGCCAATTTGTTTTTGGGGCAGCACCACACCGTCTGCAGGCGCGCGAACCACACGCTGTGTGCTTTTTCCGCCAATTTCTCCCGGCATTCCGGTATTTGGCTGCGCACTGCCTTCCAGCAGCAATCTGCCAAGGTTGTGCCCTCTCATAGTCTCTACCACCGCGTCCACATCCCGCCCCGCACAAAACCCCGGTCCCATAGCAATTGTTATGGGTGCCATACTTCGGTTGGTTCCTAGGTTTTTCTTGGCCAATATCGCATCAACCACCGCAACAGGCTTTAGCTGGGCTATGCATGCTGCGGCTGGGTCTATCAAAACAGGCACCACCCCTAAATCATGCGCCTTTTCTATGTCTCCTATCTGCATGATCAGCTGCCCCTGCACATCTTCTACTTTTACTTGCCCTTCGTACACCGCTTCGCTTAATGCCACTGTGCGGCGAATGGCAGTGGGTTTTTCCACTTCTAATACCAAAACAGGTATTCCCGCACGGTGCAGCTTTTGTATCACACCGGTTGCCAAATCGCCACCACCACGCACAACCACCAATCCATTTTTTCCACTCATATCATACTCCATCTGTCAAAGGCTCTGCATACCAAACATTCTGCAAGGCACTGCCATATAGCAGCCCATCAACTTGCGCGACATACCTGCTGCCTATTTCCCGAAGTAAGCTTCTTGCTTTCTTCACAGTACAAACGTCCTCCACCTGGTTGATTACTACAAAGCGTTTTCCGCTGCTTCTTCGAAACATACCCTCGCTATCACATAGCATTTTTACCAACGCCTCTTGCGTTACAGTCTCTCCCATCCCTAGTCCCGTCAGCTTGCAGAACAGCTCCGGCCGCAGCACTGTATCTTCCAGCACCTGCTGCCCACACAAAGCTTTCGCCCCTAGAACCCCAATGGTATGTGTGCAAAATTCCGGCACAACCGGTTCATCCTGCCGCCAGCCTTTCAGCGGCAATGCACGGCTGCCATCCGCTTCTAGCAATGCCAAATCAAACCGCGTGGCAATTTCCCGTAAAATAGGTTTTGGCAATGCGTGAAGCTTTCCGCTTTGCGCATTCAGCAATCCCATGCAGGTAACGCCCGCCCTAGGCATGTATGCAATGCACTCTTCCAAGCTGGCAAGCAACACAATATCTTCATTCCACAATGGAAACATATGTGTAGTGGGCGAAACCAGCACCCTTTTTTTACTGTTTTGCATTGCCAAAAGGTTAATTACCGAGGTTTTTCCGCCACAGCCCACCACCGCAACAATGCCACCGTTTTGTAGGTTCAGGTGTTCTGTCATTGTCACAGCGTTACCACCTTTTCGGCCTCTGCCAACATTCCCGTAATGCCAAACATATCTATCACTTCTCCCACCGCCAGTTTTTCAGTTTGATTGTAATAGTTCAAGCAGGTACCGCAGCTTCGAATTTTGGTACCCTTTTCTTCCAGCGTTTTCAAATCTTCCAGCGTGTTGGCACTTTCCACAGTAAGATAAATGCCCGAGTTTATAAACAACACTGCTTCGGGCACAGGGCTCAGCTCTGTCAACGAAAAAACAAAACCTTTCATCAGTATTTTCCCCAATTCTTCACTGCCGCGACCCATATGGTCTGCAGAAATCAATACCGTAATTCCCCGTTCCTTGCCAATATCTTTGGGAGGCTTTTCCACATATTCCATTACATCCCCTGCATACCCTTCTCCCGTAATCTGCACCGTATAGTTTTGATCCGATTGTTGCAGCTGCGAAAATCCATATCCCATTCCCTTGGCCATTTTTTGCAGGTTTTGCACCGCTACCATATTGTCTACTATTACAACCACTCCATTTTGCGAAGCATCTGCCAATACTTTTTTCGCTTGTATCACAGGTATGGGGCAGGGCTGCCCCAACATGTCCAAAGTTTTCATTCCACTTCCCCCACCAATTTTATCGCCATATCTTGCCTAGGCAAAATGCGCCCCACCACAGCCGCCTGTGGGTCATCTTGCCGAATATCTTTCAGCAGGCTATCCGCCTCGCCACTATCCACACAAATCAACAAACCGCCCGATGTTTGCGGGTCGCACAGCAGCTCTTGCACGGCAAAGGGCACAGCATCCAAGTTGCACTTCCCCTCTATGCAATTGCGGTTGCGTTGCCCCGCTGCGGTTAGTATATATTCCTGCGCAAATTCCCTTGCCTTTGGCAGCACTGGCAATTCACCCGCATATATTTCAGCAGAAACCTTCTGCCCGCACATTTCTGCTACATGCACCAGCAAGCCAAATCCCGTTATATCGGTACACGCGCTTACATGATAGCCCAGCATCTTTTCGGCAGCATACTTGTTCAGCCTTTGCATGCTATCCGTGGCCTGCCGCACTTCCTGCACGTCTGCAATTCCTCCGCGCTGCGCCGCCATTACAATTCCCACACCCAAAGGCTTTGTCAATATTAAGCTATGCCCCTGTTTGGCAGTGTTGTTGCGAATCATATCCACCGTGTTCACCAGCCCGGTTACGGCAAGTCCATATTTAGTTTCTTTGTCATAAATTGAGTGACCGCCCCCCAGCACAGCGCCTGCCTCCGCTATTTTTTCCGCACCACCAGCCAATATTTCGCCCAACATCTTCATCGAGAACTGTTCCGGAAAGCAAACCAAATTCAGTGCCAGAACAGGCCGCCCACCCATCGCGTATACATCGCTCATGGCATTCGCCGCTGCTATTTTTCCAAAAGTGCGCGCATCCTCTACCATAGGCGAAAAAAAATCCACTGTAGAAATCAACGATTGTTTGCCATCCAGCCGATAAACCGCTGCATCATCCGAGGCATCAAAGCCCACCAGCAAACGCTCCTCATCAAAGGCTGGCAGCCCTTCCAAAACTTCCGAAAGCTCGCCCGGGCCAATCTTTGCACCGCAGCCACCACTGGTGCAGCTAGATAGTATGGATTCCTTCTCTTTCAAATCTAACTCCTTTACTCACACTCTACTGTGTATGGCATATACACGCTCTTTCCATGCTCCACGCTTCTTGTGTAAGTTCCCTGTACGCAAATAGCCTCTCCACACAGTACAGCCGTGGCCACTCTGTATGCATCCGGCAGTATTCGAAGGCATATGCCACATCCTGCGCGTATGGCAGAGGGTAGCGGCATCACTTTTACCCCAATACCCACCTGTAGCAAAAGTTGCTCTGCCCGAATGGCATGGTTTGTACTTTCAAATGCAAACAATATCTCCATCAGTTCCCTTTTGCAATCTGACACAGGGCTTCTATTGTTGTTTGTACTTCCGCCTGTGTGTTGAACCAACCAAACGAAAAACGCACCATCCCCCTGTGCTCTGTACCAAAATGTCCGTGCACCAACGGTGCGCAATGGCTGCCCGCACGTATGGCAATTTGCCACCCTTCCCACAGTTGCAACGCTACATCCTCTGCAGGCAAATCCCCCACATTCAGCGCCACCACCGGCAGTCTATTCTCCACACTTGTGGCTCCATACACCTGCACATTGTCTATTTTCAGAACAGCATCCAAAAACTGTGCGGTCAGAATCCTTTCTTTTTCCGCTATCGCTTCCAAGCCAACACCGCGAACAAAGGCAGCCCCTTCCCGCAGCCCCGCAAGGCTGTGTGCATTGCTGCTGCCCGCTTCAAACACATCCGGCATGCCCAGCCCTTGGTGTTTTGCAAAGCTATCTGTACCTGTGCCTCCGGTTTTTATGGGGCGAAAACCAAGCTCTTGTTCGCAGATAATGCCGCCCGTACCCAATGGCCCCATTAGCGATTTGTGACCTGTAAAGCAAAATACATCCGCCATTGAGGCGCATACCTTTGCACTGCCCAAAGTTTGCGCTACATCCAATATCATAGCAATGCCATGCTGCTTGCATATTTCATAAAGGTATGCAGCATTGGTAATACTGCCCAAAAGATTGGAACCGTGGGTACATACCAGAAAACGGGTGTTCTTGTCTATCAATTTTACAAATTGTTCCAGACGTAAACTCCCCTGGCTGTCACACTCTATAAAGCGCAACTTGCAACCAATATTGTACAACGGCCGCAATACGGAGTTGTGCTCCAAAGTGGTTGTTATCACGGTATCCTCTGGGCATATCAGCCCATACAGCGCCAAATTCAGGCTTTCGGTTGCACCAGAAGTAAACGCCACATGCAGTGGGTTTTTCACCCCTGTCAAAGCAGCTATTTCATTGCGTGCAAAGCCCACCATGCGTGCCGCCCGCATTGCAGGCTCATAAAAAGAACGCCCGGCATTGCCCAGGTGTTCAATGGCATGCTTTACTGCATCTGCCACTTGTGGTGGTTTTTGCAATGTGGTTGCACAGTTGTCCAAATATATCATATGTTTTTATTGGCCTCCATAGTGGTGCCTATCCATCTTGTTTCGATATAAATGATATTGAATGGCAGCTTTGCCAACTGTATCTGCGGCAAAAGCTACACAACAAAAGCTTGGTCTAAATTAGTTTCATTATATATACTTTGGCTAACAGATGCAAGCAGCCTCATCCTTTGCCTACATAATATAGTAGGTTTCCCCTATCGCAAATAAGCTATTCATTTTTTCGGCAAAAACAGTTATACTATGGGGTATGAAAATACCAAATGCATTAGAGTTTGATAAAATATTAGAGCGTCTGGCAGACAAAACAGTTTCCGAGCCGGGCGCAGTATTCGCAAAAAAGATTCTCCCCTCTGCAGATGCAGACGAGGTTCGTTCCCTTATGGCACTCACGCTGGAGGCCGAAACACTTCTGGCAAGGCGGCCCGGCTATCCCATGCGCGGGTTTTCTGCCCTTTCTGGCGAACTGAAACGCATGAAGGCCGGCGCACCACTTTCCGCAGGGGAGTTGCTGCGTGTAAACAGCGTAATGAAAGCTGCAAAGCATGCTGCCCCGCTTTCCAAAGACGAGGTAGCACAGCAAATTCCCGCTATGGCCAAAGAGCTTTTCTACGATGAAAGCTTCATTCGTCGTGTGGATGACTGTATTCTATCGGAAACAGAAATTGCGGATGGTGCCTCTTCGGAATTGCTGCGCATCCGCCGAGCCATTCATAGGGAAAATGAATCCATCAAAGACAAGCTGCAATCTATGATTCGAGCACAAAGGGACACCAAATATTTGCAGGATGCCATCATCACGCAACGGGGTGGCAGATACGTGGTTCCCGTAAAGTCCGAACACAAGGGCAATGTGCCCGGCATTGTTCACGAAAAAAGTGCTTCCGGCGCAACCCTTTTTGTAGAGCCCGCCAGCGTGGTAGAATCCAACAACCACATTCGGGAACTGGAAGGCGCTGAAGCGGCGGAAATTGCCCGCATTTTGCAGGCACTAAGCGACCATGCCTCTTCTTACCGCGTGGAGCTAATGGAAGATATAGAGCTGCTTACGCAACTAGACATACTCTTTGCAAAGGCCTCGCTTGCCAAGGAAATGAACGCCAGCCCCGTGGAATTCAATGCCGAAAATGTAATTGATATCAAGGAAGGCCGCCATCCCATGATTAGCCCGGAAAAAGTGGTTCCGGTCAGCGTATTTATGGGCAAAGGCATTCGTTCCCTTATTGTTACCGGCCCCAATACCGGCGGCAAAACGGTTACCTTAAAATTGGTGGGGCTTTTTTGTGTGATGGCACAGTCCGGCCTGTTTGTGCCTGCCAAGGCTATGGTTCGTTTACCCATTTTTGATGGCTTTTTTGCAGATATTGGGGATGAGCAAAGCATACAGCAGTCACTTTCCACCTTCTCTGCACACATGAAAAGCATTATTTTTGCGGTGAAGCACGCAGGAAAACATTCCCTAGTATTGCTGGACGAACTGGGCGCAGGTACCGACCCACAGGAAGGCAGCGCACTGGCACAGGCAGTGTTGCACCACCTGCACCAGCGCGGTTGCATGCTAATTGCCACCACGCACATTGGAGAGCTAAAGGCCTTTGCCGTGAAGCACGATGGCTTCGAGAACGCCAGTATGGAATTTAACGCAGCAACGCTAACCCCCACATATAGGCTGATTATGGGCGTGGCGGGGCGCTCCAACGCACTTTCTATTTCCAAGTCTTTGGGGCTGCCCGGCGATATTGTGGCCGCCGCACAAAGCTACATGCAAAGTGAATCTGTAGAGTATAGCCGCCTGCTGGAGGCTGCGGAGAAAGAACGTGCCAAGGCTGCCAAGAACCTTAGAAAGTCCAACGAAATGCTGGCCGAGGCGCGCAAGGCGCGAGAACGCGCAGAGCGTATTGCAGAAAAAGCTGCGGAAAAACGAAAAATAGTGTTGGAGAAAGCCAACGCCAAAGCAATAGAAATTCTGTCTGATGCAAAAGACACTGCAGAGGATGCCATTGCCACAGCCAAAAAAATAAAGGCCAAGCCCGAGGCCACCCGCACAAAACTGACAAAAGAAGTACGCGATAAGCTCAGCGATAAAAAACAATATATAGAAAAGCATAAAAAGCTGCAAAAACGTGTACATAAATTAGATGAAAAGAACATACACGAGGGGGATACTGTGCTAATCATCCCCATGGATGTACCCGCAACCGTCATTTCCCCACCAGATGCCAAGGGAATGGTGAAGCTGCAAGCCGGCATTATGAAAACAGAGCTGCATTATTCTGAGCTAGCCAATACCCAGCAGGACACCACCAGCCAAAAGAACTATATGCCACGTGTGGATTTAAGCTCCCGCCGCCATATTGGCCTGTCGCTAGACTTGCACGGCCAAACCGTGGACGAGGCGGAACTGGAAATAGACAAATATTTGGACGATGCATTTCTCTCTGGCCTCCATCAAGTAACCATTGTGCATGGGCGAGGTACCGGTGCATTGCGCAAAGGCGTACAACGCTACCTGCGTACGCATCCACACGTAGCCAGCATGCGCCCTGGCGAATATGACGAGGGCGGCATTGGCGCCACCATTGTAGTATTAAAGTGAGGTAAACTTATGATAGTTGTCAGTTCCTGTTTGGCAGGCATTCCCTGCCGTTTCGATAAAACCGCAAAACCCAATGAAGATGTTATTTCTTTGGTAAAACAAGGCAAGGCCAAACCAGCCTGCCCAGAGTGTCTTGCGGGTATGAAACGTCCCTCTCCCCCTTCAGAAATTTTTGGAGGAGATGGCCGAGATGTTTTATTAGGGCGCGCGAGTGTTTATAATAGTATAGGAGAAAATATTTCCAATGTGTTTATAGAAGGAGCGCAGCATTTTCTTGCATTTGTTCAAAAACACAATGCAGAATGTGTTATGCTAAAGTCCAATAGCCCCAGCTGTGGCGTTACCAAAATTTACGATGGCACCTTCTCTGGAAAACTGGTGTCCGGCTGCGGGGTTACAGCTGCACTGTTGATAGAACACGGTATAGAAGTGGTAGAAATACCCTAAAATATAGACAAGCAGGAAGGTTGGTCAATTATGGCAAAACAAAATATTCTTGTAATAGACGATGACAAAAACATACGCGAAGTGGTGAAACTCTATCTCCGCAAGGAGGGGTACGAGGTAACAGAGGCGGCCGACGGCGCAATTGGCGCAGATTTGTTTTTTGGCAAACCTTACGACCTTGTGCTGCTGGATATTATGATGCCCGTGCAAGATGGTATGGAAACCATAAAGAAAATTCGGGCAAAATCCAATGTGCCTGTTATTATGCTAACAGCCAAGGGCGAAACGTTCGACAAGGTGCTGGCGCTGGAGCTGGGCGCGGACGACTACATTGTAAAGCCTTTCGATCCCAAAGAGATGGTGGCGCGTGTAAAGGCAGTGATTCGTCGCAGCACTCAGGAAGAAAAATCTGATGTGTTGGAGTATCAAGATATCAAAATTGATATGCAAAACTATCAGGTGATGTACGAGGGCAAAGAACTGCAAATGCCGCCCAAGGAAATAGAGTTGCTATTCTTCTTGGCTTCCCGCCCCAACAAAGTTTTCACGCGAGATCAGCTGTTGGAGCAGGTGTGGGGTTTCGAGTATTTTGGTGATTCTCGCACGGTGGATGTACACATCAAACGTCTGCGTGAAAAGTTTAAGGACGATGAACCGTGGCAAATTAAAACTGTATGGGGCGTGGGCTATAAGTTTGAAGTTTAACTATCTTCCCTCGTCCGTCAGAAACAATCGTTTTGCAAAACGCCTGTGTGCGTGAGCAAAACATCCTCTACGGGGGTGGGTCGGGGAGGGGGCAGCGCCCCGCCCCGAAGCGAAGCGTTGCAGGGCATGGGGCGTGGGCTATAAGTTTGAAGTTTAACTATCTTCCCTCGTCCGTTAGGAACCATGGTTTTGCAAAACGCATGTGCGCGTAGTTTTTTATGCCACAGGTATGAAAAAAACGTGAACAATCTACATGAGAACGAATAAATAGGGTATAATCAATTATGCAATTATGCCCATTTATTTTTTGGTTGGTAATTTATGTTTAAAACAATTTTTGGCAAAATAATGGTACTTTTTATGGCAATCATCATGATTTCGCTGTATATTTCTGGTATGATGATGAGCCAGCTTATGCGGCAATCCTATCAGGATGAAAGCGAAGCCAAGCTTCTAAGTACTGCAGAGGAGATCAGTTTCTATATAGATATTTACAACAAAGGAAACATCACCAAAGAAGACCTAACCACCAGAATCCTAAATAAAATTATAGATTTTCGAGACCCGATCTGGTGGTTTCGTAGCGATGGCGTAGTATCTAAATTTGGCTTGCAAACATCCGACAGCACCATCACACCGGATATTACCGATGAGGCCATTTTAAAATACACTTCCAACATGATAGAGATGCTAAACAAAGGAGAGCCCGTTACCAAAATTTCTGAGGAGAACGACCCAAACAATCCTTTCGGAACGCCTGTTATTACAGTGGCCTACCCTATTCTTAGCAATACTACGGGCAACGAATATGTGGTGGTAAACCGCAGCCTTAGCTCTCTGAATACACAGCTTTCCAATATTTATCGGCAAATCGTACTCTCTATAGCCATTGCAGGCATACTTGCCATTGTGGTTACTTACATATTTACACGATACCTTTTGAGGCCATTAGGCATTGTTACCATGGGGGCAAAACAGCTGGCTCGGGGGCATTTTGATATTTGGCTAGAGGTACGCTCTGAAGATGAAATTGGGCAGCTTGCGGAAACGTTTAACGTATTGGCGCAGGATCTTCGCAAGTACGAGCAAACGAAAGACAACTTTATTGCAAATGTCTCTCACGAATTGCGTAGCCCGCTTACTTCTATGCAAGGGCTTCTTCAGGGGGTAACCGATGGCACCATTCCGGAGAACGAACAGCTCCATTACCTCAGCATTGTGCTGGACGAAACGAAGCGTATGAATACGCTAATCAGCAGCATGTTAAATCTTGCAAAAATGGAAAGCGGCCACTTTCCATTGCAGTTGGAAACATTGGAAGTAAACGAATTGCTACGCCGTGCGCTTATCACATTTGAAACAAAAATAGATGTGAAAAACCTTATGGTGGAAGTGGAATTCGAGCACAACAAAGAATACGCTTTGGCAGACAAAAACCAAATCTTGCAAGTGATTCAAAACGTGATGGATAATGCCATCAAATTTGCAGACTACAGTGGACGACTACGTATTTCCACCATGTCCAATGCCGAAAGCGTTTTTATTAGCATAAATAACTCTGGAGAGCCCATTCCCCGTTCGGACATCCCTTACCTATTCGATCGTTTTTACAAAGGGGATGCATCCCACACACGCACCCGCGAGGGCACAGGAATTGGCCTTTCCATTGTTAGAAAAATTCTGGAGGAGCATCGCCAAAAGATTTGGGTAGAATCTGATCGCATGGGTGGAACCACCTTCACCTTTACACTAACAAAGTCAAGCTCTACCCCCACACAGCAGTAATACCCTAATACTGATCCCAGATAGAAATAGCGCAAAAGCGATATTTCTATCACTGCCATACGGCAGTTCCAAAACGCTCTGCATTTTGGATGGAATCACTATTGAACGACATTCCCGCTTGAAAAATAAAAAACTATTTTTCAAGTCGCGCATATTGCGCGTGATTTGAAACAAA
>CAZQBV010000091.1:0-11058 GCA_964592125.1 uncultured Christensenella sp. | reverse complement strand
GTGCCTATGGCACGGATTAAAAACGTATAACGTTTTTAATCAAGAATTAGTATAAAATAAAATAGTTTTAGGGTTTTCTGGAAGTATATTTGTATTATAATACTATTATGAAGAAAAAAAGCAAAAAACTATTGTGGATTGTATTGGGGATTGTGGCTGCCGTTGTAGTTGTGTTTTTGGTATATTTAAATACATATTCGGTTGCATTGCCACAGGCACAAGCGCTGGCCGCGGCTATGGAAAACAGGGATGGAGACCTGTACCTTACCACGCAGAGCAACAAGGGGTTTATTATTTACCCGGGTGGGAAAGTGGACGAGCGAGCCTATGCGCCTTTGGCTACATTGCTGCACAACGAAGGCTACAATGTGGTAATTGCCAAAATGCCTTTTCATTTAGCCATATTTGACAGTAAAAAAGCAGCGGATATTATAGAGCAAAACCCGCAAATAGGAAACTGGGTGATAGTGGGGCACTCGCTGGGTGGCACTGCGGCCAGTATGTATGCAGATGCAGAGCCGGGTCAGCTTTCGGGCATTGTGTTTTTGGGCTCCTATCCCTATAAAGATATTTCGCAGCAGCAGATGTTTGCACTGGATATTCGCGGAAGCAACGATGAAGTGCTGGATTGGGAAAAGGCCGATGCAGCAGTACCTCTATACCCTGCCAATACACAGCATAGCATAATAGAGGGTGGAAACCATGCAGGATTTGGGGAGTATGGTGCACAGAGGGGTGATGGCACTGCCACAATAACACCGCAGGAACAAACAGCGGAAACGGTGCGCTTGATTATGGAATTGGCGCAGCCTGCATAGTACCGCAAATAAGTATGATAATAGATAAAACGGCAAAGAATGGGCGAAAAGACTTGACACCTCAACCGGGAAGCGGATATAATTTGGGTGCATATACACCCAAGTTTTGGAGGATTCCTATGGCAAATCAATCGGGCAAAGTGCCTTGTTATTGCATAAAATTGCGACGCGCAACAGGCAATATTACTGAATATTATGACCAAATGTTGCAGCCGGTGGGGCTAACGCTGAATCAATTTTCTCTGTTGGGCAGTATTAACAAGCTGGGCGTGTGCAGCGTAATTCAGCTTGCCCGCGAAGTGGGGCTGGAAAAAAGCACGCTGGTGCGCACGTTAAAACCTTTGTTTGTGGTGGGCTATGTTGCAGATACCTCTATAAAAGGAAGCCGCAACAGGCAATTGCGGGTAACAAAAGATGGATTGCTGGCGCTGTATCGTGGCAATATACTTTGGCAGGACGCGCAAGAAAAGCTGCGTATGGAGCTGGGCAAAGACAATGTGGAATTGTTACTGGGTATGCTGGAACATTTGGAAGGCGTGCAAGCGTAACCCTTAAAATGAATTTGCATCTGTCGGCCTTGCAGCAAAATTTCTATGGGCGCAGTTCAATCGAACAAAGGTGTGCTGAAATAGCGTTCCCCGGTATCCGGCAGTATGGTAACAACAGTTTTGCCCTTGCCCAAATTTTTTGCCATTTGCAATGCCGCAGCTACATTTGTGCCACTGGAAATGCCACACAAAAGCCCTTCCAATTGTGCAAGGTTTTTGGCAGTTTTTATTGCCTCGTCATCGGTTACAATATAAATATCATCGTAAATAGCGGTATTTAAATTTTGGGGTATCAGGCCATCGCCAATGCCCATTTGCATGTGTGTGCCTATGGTGCCGCCCGCCAAAATTGCGGCGTTTTCTGGCTCTACTGCCCAAATGTGAATGTTGGGGTTCTGTGCCCTTAGCACCTCGCCAATGCCGGAAATGCTTCCGCCCGTACCAATGCCCGAGCAAAAGCCGTGTATCGGGCCGGCCACCTGTTCCAATATTTCCAGTGCTGTATGGTGCTTGTGTACCAAGGGATTGTGTGGATTGTCGAATTGTTGGGGGATAAAAACCTTGGGGTCGGCCGCTGCCATATCCTCTGCCATTTTTAGGCAGGACTCTATGCACTTGCCTATGTCGCCCTCGTCTTTTACCAAATGCACTGTTGCCCCATAGTGCTGCACCAGCTTGCGGCGCTCTTCGCTTACAGAATCAGGCATAATAATCACTACTTGATAGCCGCGCACAGCACCCACCAATGCAAGGCCAATGCCTTGGTTGCCACTGGTGGCCTCCACCAGTACGCTATCTGGCGAAAGCAACCCTTCTTTTTCCGCTTGGGCTATCATATTGTAAGCAGTGCGTGTTTTAATAGAGCCACCAATGTTGATGCCTTCAAATTTCACTAGAACTTCTGCATCGTTTATGCCGGTCATTTTGTTTAGGCGAATGATGGGGGTGTGGCCAATGGCCTCCAAAACTGTATTATAAATCAATTGAAATTGCTCCTTATACTATTAGTGTTTCGTATTATCACTATGCTAATTATGCCTGTATAGTATATACCAATTGGGGCTATTATCCAAATTGATTTTTTTGGTAGACGTATGTTAGGATGTTTAGGAACAGACAGGTATTCGGGAGGAAATAGCAGATGGAAATAAAACCCTATGTACGCAAAGCGCATTTTTATGAAACAGACCAAATGGGAATCATTCATCATGCAAATTACATTCGTTGGTTTGAAGAAGGCCGTGTGGATTTTATGAACCAAATGGGCTATAGCTATAGAAAAACAACAGAGATGGGCGTAGACATTGCGGTGCTGGAGGTAAAGTGCCAGTATAAATCCATGGTGTATTTTGATGACGAGGTGCACATTGCAGTGTACATAAAGGAGCTGACACCAGTGAAGATGGTGGTGGGCTATCAAATTACAGACGCAAAAAGCGGAGAACTTCGCACAACAGGCGAAACGAAACATTGCTTTTTGGATAGAAAAAGCCACAAGATATTGCGACTGAACAAGTCGGTTCCTCAGCTTTACGAGTTGTTTGGCAAGCTGGTTGTTTCGGAATAGAATGCATTCATAGATTGTAGTTGTTGTAGATAAAGCTGGCGTTTGCGTTTGTTATACACCATAAAAGAAAGTGTGAAAACACTAACAAAATGGATTACATTCGTTTTATTTTGTGTATAATAGAAATAAGCCCCAAAAATAAGAATAAAAAAGGAGAAAACGTATGTCTTGTTACTATATTGTTGGATTGAGGTTGAATAACCGCACACACAATGCGGAGTTGCTGCAAAAAACGCTTACAAATAATGGGTGCAACATAAAAATGCGTTTGGGACTGCACGAAACCAGCGCAGATTTTTGTGCGGAGGATGGCCTAATTATTTTGCAGCCCTGTGGCGAAAAAGATGTGGTGGAAAAATTGGTTGCCGACCTGAATGCGCTGGATGGCGTGACTGCAAAGCTGATGGACTTGAACTAGCAGGTTTGACACAAAAAGCTGGTATGTGGTATATTAAGCCAAAGAAAGGCAGGTGTGTGGATGTCGGCAATACTGTAGAAGTGTAAATAAACTGAGGAAGAGTTTCTTGGTTTTGTTATGTTGCCTTACAGAAGTGCCCAACAACACCCGTGCCAACCATACGGTATGTTTATGAAAGCGCAGCATGTCTGCGCTTTTTTGTGCTTCTCTATAAGGCAACAATGAGAAAGGAAGATACTATGCATACATTTACAAATAAATTTATGACTTATGCTGAAAACGTGGAGTTTTTGAAAGAAACAATGATGGGGCCAAATGCCCTGCGGGTAACAGAGGAACTGGCATCGCATCTGCATATAAATGAAACTATGAAAGTGCTAGATCTTGGGTGCGGGTGTGGTCTGTCTTCTCTGCTATTGGCAAAAAAATATGGAGCCTTGGTGTTTGCTGCCGATCTTTGGATTTCTCCCACAGAAAACGATCAGCGTTTCAAGTCTCTTGGAATTGAGGAACGGGTGATTCCCGTTTCTGTGGATGCAACAAAAGGCCTACCCTTTGCAAACGACTATTTTGATATACTGCTCTCTGTGGATGCGTATCATTATTTTGGAGATACGGCGGAAATGCTTCCGGTGCTGATTCCCTTTGTGAAAAAGGGTGGACATATTGCTGTGGCGGTTCCCGGAATAAAGCGGGAATTTGGGGAAGCTGTGCCGGAAGAAATGAAGCCATTTTGGAAAGAGGAGGTGGCAAGGACAATACACTCCCTTGACTGGTGGAAGGAACTGTGGAGCAGGGAACAGGGGATTGAAATAGTGGATATTCGTGAAATGAATTGCTGCAAAAAGGCATGGGAGGAGTGGCTGGAAAGCCCCACCCCCTATGCGCAGGGCGATAGAAAAATGATGGAGGCGGAAGCGGGGAACTATTTTAATATCATCCAGTTGATTGCCAAAAAGAAATAATACCAGTCCCAACTCCCAAAAGCTCTCGTGCCTCTAGCGGTGCGGGAGCTTTTGCTATGCTGATGGCAAGAATCACATCTATAGTGCAGATTCTATAAACTGCCGCAATTGCTTCTTGGAGATACCCACATTCTCTATGGGATCCAGTTTTTTGCCGTGTGTGCGGTAGGCAGGCACCACCCATACCCCGCTTTGCTGATAGGCATAGTGGTTTGCGGTAGTTAGCTGTGCCAGATGAGTGCCGTTTTTCAGTGCTTGTGTAAAGGATGAAACATCCAACAGGCCATCCACGCATATAGCAAGGGTATTCGCGTCCTCCACATCTATATGGTCTACCAGTGCGGCACGGTACATGCGCTGGTGATATTCCCATAAATCTGCGCCTTGTTTCTGCGCAAAAAACATGCCCTGTATCATTAGGTCGCTGTGTGGGCCGTAGCGATCTGGGCGGGGGTGGGCTTCGCAAGGTTGCCATTTTATCTCCAGTTGTGGAAACTCGGGCATCAGTTCGGTTAAATACGTATGCGCCCGCATGCAGTACGGGCAGGCATAATCAAAAAAAAGTTCTAGCAGTTGCATGGTGTCCTCACAATTCCGGCAGGCTGAAGCTTCTGCCTTTTGGTATAGGGGTGTTGCAGTTGGGGCATTTGTCCAAATGCATACTTAAAATACCGCCGCAATTGTCGCAACGCCAAAGCTGCTCCTCCTGTTCCAGAAAAGCCTCCATGCCATGCTTTTGGATGTATACTAAATTCTCCTGCATGCTTCTGTGGTACTTTTCCGCATAGCGTGTGTTCAGCTGCTTGAAACGGCGGCAGGGCTTGGGGCAACCCATGCACAGGCCATATGGGTTTTGCATGGCAATGGGGCAACTGCGCAAAGTGCACTGCACACAATGCTTGGGTTTGCCTTCGCTATTGCCCCGGCAACCATTGCAAGGATTCTTTTTTCGGATGTATGCGTAGCAAAGCTTGCAATTGATGCCGCAAGCCGCTATCAGTTCGGCCTTCATTTCGCCCAATGTGCAACCTCCAGTAAAAAAATATTTGATGAATATATAAACAAATTCTAGCACCCCAAAAACCCAGATGTCAAACCAGATAACAGCAGTATTGGAGTTTTGTGTCAGGCTTGCAAAGCGATCGTTTGCAATTCCAAAAAAATAAGAAAAAATAGCTGTAAAATACATGCGGATATAGTTTCATTTTTGCTGGTAATATGATACGATAGATAACAAAATTTACGAAGAAAATAAGGAGGTATAAACATGGCGTATATTTATAAGGAAGTCTCGCATACATTTGGCGAGTATCTTCTAGTACCGGGCTATTCGTCGGCGGAATGTGTTCCGGATGCGGTAAGCTTGCGAACGCCTGTGGTGAAGTTTAAGAAGGGGGAGCAACCAGCCCTCTCTATGAATATTCCCATGACATCTGCAATTATGCAGAGTGTATCGGGGGAAAAGATGGCAATTGCCCTTGCGGTGGAAGGCGGCATTTCCTTTGTGTACAGCAGCCAAAGTGTGGAAGAAGAAGCCGCTATGATACGCAGGGTGAAAAGTCACAAACGGGGCTTTGTTACTTCGGATTCCAACATTGGGCCGGAAGGCACGCTGGAGGATATTATTGCGCTGAAGAGAGAGACAGGCCATTCCACTGTGGCGGTGACGGACGATGGCACTGCGCATGGTGTGTTGCTGGGCATTGTGGCCTCGCGTGATTATCGTGTTTCCCGTATGGATGCAAACACGCCTGTGAAAACCTTTATGACTCCACGGGAAAACCTAGTGGTTGCGCCAGAGGGTACCTCCCTAAAAGAAGCAAACGACATTATTTGGGACAATAAAATCAATTCGCTGCCGCTGATAGACAAAGATGGCAAACTTGTAAATATCGTTTTTCGCAAGGATTATGATTCGCATAAGGAAAACCAAAACGAACTTTTAGATGAAAACAAAAGCTATGTGGTGGGGGCGGGCATTAACACCCGCGACTATGAAGAGCGCGTGCCTGCACTGGTGGAAGCTGGTGCGGATGTGCTTTGTATTGATTCTTCCGAAGGTTTTACAGAGTGGCAGAAGCGTACCCTGGAATGGATAAAGGGGCGCTATGGCGATACCGTAAAAGTGGGTGCGGGCAATGTTGTGGATGAAGAGGGATTCCGCTTTTTGGCAGACTGCGGCGCGGATTTTGTAAAAATTGGCATTGGTGGCGGCTCTATCTGCATTACGCGGGAGCAAAAGGGCATTGGGCGTGGTCAGGCAACATCGTTGATTGATGTGGCGAATGCGAGAGATAAGTATTTCAAAGAAACGGGAGTATACATTCCCATTTGTTCGGATGGTGGCATTGTGTACGACAACAACATTACCATTGCGCTGGCTATGGGTGCGGATTTTGTGATGCTGGGGCGTTACTTTAGTCGCTTTGACGAAAGCCCCACTAACAGGCTGCTGGTGGGTGGTAGCTATGTGAAGGAGTACTGGGGCGAGGGCTCCGAGCGTGCGCGTAACTGGCAGCGTTACGACATGGGTGGCAAGGACAAGCTGAGCTTTGAAGAGGGTGTGGATAGCTATGTGCCCTATGCGGGCAGCCTGAAAGATAACGTGACCATTACCCTAAACAAAGTGAAGAGCACCATGTGCAACTGCGGCGCGCTAAATCTGCCCGAGCTTCGCGAAAAAGCGCGGCTTACTCTGGTTTCGGCAACCAGCATTGTGGAGGGTGGCAGCCACGATGTTATTCTGAAGGAGAAAGCGGAGTAATACAAATGGCGTTAGGCTAATTTGAAGAATAGACAAAGGATTTACCCAATAGCCCTGCGGAGTGTATAGCGCTCCGTAGGGCTGTTTTTTGTGATAAAAAAACAGTGCTTGACATACACGCACTATTGAAGTAGTATAGATGCAAGACCTAAACTATTGCAATAGTTTTAGAAGGAGACATTGGTGTGAAACTATTTGATTCGGAACTGAAGGTAATGGAAATATTGTGGCGGGAAGGCGAGCTTTCCGCAAAGAGAATATCGGATATTCTGAAAGAAGAGATTGATTGGAACATGAATACCACCTATACAGTAATAAAAAAGTGCATTGCAAAGGGTGCGGTAGAGCGACGGGAGCCGGGCTACCTGTGCCGCGCGTTGATTAGCAAGCAGGAGGTGCAGGAGGCGGAGGTGGACGAGCTGATTGACAAAATATTTGACGGTTCGGCCTCGCTATTGTTTTCCTCTATGCTGGAAAAGGGCAAAATTCCCCAAGAGGTGCTGGACAAGCTGGCGCAACAGGTGAGCCACAAAGGCTAATACTACCTCACAGAACAAACAAGGAGGATAGGCATGGGTATATTGGATATGAGCGTGACAGGCGCGGTGATGATACTGGCAGTATTGACCATTCGTGCATTGGCTATGCACCATTTGCCAAAAAAGACATTCCTGGCTCTGTGGGGGCTGGTGATGGCGCGTTTGCTGTTGCCCTTTCGCGTGGAATCTGCCCTTAGCCTGCAAAACCTATGGGGCGTACGTGAAGCTGTTGGTGTTCGTGAAGTTGTGGGATTTCGTGAACTTGGGGTGGGTGCTTTCCCGCCTGTTTATTCTTTGGAAACTGGGGCAGAAGTGCTGCAAGCTGCTGTACAAACCGTGGTGCCACAAGCAGAAAAAGTGGCTAACATGGTTCCTTCGGCAGCACCGCCCACTGTGGGAGTCGGTATATCTCCATTGTTGCTGATATGGCTGATTGGTGCTGCTTGCATGGGTGTGTACTTTTTGATGAACTATTTGAAAACACGCAGGGAACTGGATTGTGCACTGCCCGTGCAAGAATCCTTTATAGCCGAGTGGCTGGAAACACACCCGCTAAAACGCCGTGTTGCAATTCGGGTTTCGGATCGCATCAATTCCCCCCTGACTTATGGCATAATTCATCCGGTGATTCTGCTGCCCAAAAAAACGAACTGGCAAGACCGGAAGCGGTTGACCTTTATACTGGAACATGAATTTACACACATTTTGCGCTGGGATGCAATGCTAAAGCTATTTTTGGCCATTGCCTTGTGTTTGCACTGGTTTAATCCTTTGGTTTGGCTGATGTATAAGCTGGCGAACCGGGATATAGAGCTTTCCTGCGACGAAACTGTGCTGAAAAAACTGGGGGATTCGGCGGCCTACGCTACGACACTGCTGGAAATGGAGGCAGAAAAGAGTACCGCACTGCCTTTTGTGAGTGATTTCAGCAGATATGTCATTCAAGAAAGGATAACATCCATTATGAAATATAAGAAAACGCCTTTGATTGCAGTGATTGTGGCGGTATTGTTGGTGGTGGGAGTAACCACATCTTTTGCGACCAGCGCCACCACGCCGGATGTTTTACCCACATTGCCGGATGAATTGGCAACTGCGCGGGTGGAAGAAAATACGGGAACAAAAAAACCATATAGCTTTGACGCTGTTTTGCCCTATATGTTTGATGGGTATAGGGAGATGAGCGTAGCGGAGTTCCGTACGCAAGCACTGGAAATGATGGAAGCGGAAAATGACGAGGAAACGTGGCAAGATTTAGGTAATAGCACAACATTGGATATTTTGTTGGAACGAGGGGATAAGCGCGCAGAATTCTTTTCCTATACGTTGTATCCGTTGACGCTGGAGGAGGGGCAAGCTGCCAATTATTTCTTGAGCACTATATGTCAGAAATATATGGCTCATTGCTGGGTGGCTGTTTCTGTTTTGGATGAAGATAGCATTACTGTGGGGGAATATGAACAGGCTATTCAAAATATGGAGCAGGATATTGTTGGATTTGCCGGAAGTGTGCAGGAAGGTTGGGAGGCAGATATCATATTGGAAAAATCCAACGAATTCATGAATGCGTTGAAAAATAACTTTAATGGGCAGCAAATGAAGATTCAGTATGATTGGGATTTGGCGAAAAAGGTTTTACAGCAGCGTGTTGTAGGCACAGATATATTCCAGCCGGTGATTGATTTGCCTAAGATAGAGCCAGACCAGTGTGAAGTTTTGCTGACACAATATACAGAAGGATATGAGAAGCTATCCCTTGCGGAATTTAATGAGCGTATTAAAGTGGCGCGCAGGGGGGCAGCGTATAGCAGAGCCTATGCTGCTCTGTATTTGCTGGACTTGGGTATGAAAAATTGCCCAGATACTTTTAGCACAGAAGAAAAAGACTTTTTACGTTCCTTGGCTTTGGGTAAGAATGAAATTTCAGACGGTGAAGGCATAGCCGCAGGTTTTATGCTGAACACAGGTGCAAACAGCGAAGATATGGGTGCGGTTCTTAGCTTCGAAATACCTGATACTAGAATTGTTACGGTGCAGGAACGGAATGATTTGTGGCTGGATATTATAGATAGTTTTGGGGCACAAGCGGCAAAATTGGATATTCTTACTCCGGATGAGCAGTATATTGCAGCAGAAGAAATGGTGGAAAAGCTGCAACAGAAATATTCTGGCGACAAAATATTGTTTTCGTTAGAATGGATGACTTCTTCAGAATATACTGAAAAATACTTAAATGCATGAACAACCCCCATTCCATATTATTTAGGTAGAAGGAGCTTTGCTGTTATAGCCGCAAAATGCATCTATTTGCTACGGCAATACTCCCGTATAGCAGCACTGATAAAATCTGCAAGCCCGGCGGAATGCTTGTCTATATTCTTACGAAACCGTTCGTCGGCAGCATACAGTTCTCCCAACCCCGCCAATATTTCATCCGTACAATTGTAGTAGCGGTCGGTAATGTGCTGCTGCCACCTGCCAACTGTGTTTTGCACATCGTGATGCGCAGGTTCCTTATCCATATGCTTTGCAAATTCATGGAACAATAGCTCCATTTCGCTAGTTGCATTTTGCCAATCCTGCTGGTTATAGGCGCTGGTTTTTGCTTCGCTTTCGTGGTAGGCATTGGTGCTTCCCCAGCGCTGCTGCACCTCCTCTTTATACATAGCTTTGGCATGTTCTATTTCTGTTGTATCAAATTCTTTAAAGCTCATTTTTTGTTCTCCTTTCAATAAATCGTCCAGTAGGGACACCAGCCCATCCAGCCTGTCCCGTTTTTTTATCAGGATATCCCTGTGTTTTCTCATGGATGCATCTGAACTGTAGCAAGGGCTTTGCAAAATTTCCGCAATGCTAGCCAAGCTAAATTCCAGCTCCCGTAAAAATAAAATCTGTTGCAGACGTGAAAGTTCTGCTTCACCATACAGTCTATAACCAGCCGCTGTTATTTCTGCAGGGGGTAGCAGGCCAATCTGGTCATAATAGTGCAGAGTGCGCACGCTGATGCCGCTTTGCTTGGACATTTCTTTTACAGTTTTCATTTTCCCACCTCCATTGTCACTATAAACCATGACGCTACGTTAGGGTCAAGTGCTTTTTTTATAAACGGTTTTTGCAAAATAAAACAGTAATTGGCTAAATTTACATTTGACAATGTGGTTTTTATGTGGTATTATCTAATAGTATTTTTTGTACTAGTAGACCTCGTATTTGTGTAAATCGAACGTTTATGGTTTACAGAAATATGGGGTTTTTCATTGTATGATGGAATATAATAATTACTATGAGGAGGTACCCAAATGAATAGCGGTACAGTAAAATGGTTTAACTCGGAAAAAGGCTTTGGCTTTATCTCGAACGACGACGGTGGGGAAGATGTTTTCGTACATTTCTCGGCAATAGTATCCGACAGCGGCTACAAAACATTGCAAGAAGGCCA
>CAZQBV010000090.1:0-11137 GCA_964592125.1 uncultured Christensenella sp. | reverse complement strand
TCGTGCCTATGGCACGGATTAAAAACGTATAACGTTTTTAATTAAGAATTAGTATTACGTATTTTGAAATAACGTGAGTATATAATGTCAATTTTGTTATATATAAATTTTTTGTTTTTGAGAAATAATAGCTTGTACCAATTGCCCAAGCTGGTGCTGATCACGTGTTATAGCTTCGTATTTACCTCGAAGCAGTGCTATGGCAGGCGCTATATAGCTGATAACTGCCATACCCTGTTGCTCAAATTGACCATAGATTGTATCAAAATATGAATCCAGACGAGCGTCATCTGGTGTGAAATCACCCAAACAATAGACAATATTGTGGTTCAAACAAGCGGTGCGTACCTTCTTTGCAGCATCAAAATCGTCAAGATGGAGGTTGTGCAGGCAGTACAACCCCTTGGTTTGCATATAGTTTTCTGTGTTTTGATTGGAATTGCCACAATAATGTATGCCGCCACCGCCAAATGCCAAAAGTATTTGTTCGTTGTAGGGCACTACAAACTCTGCAAACAAATCGCTGGGCATGATAACAGAGTCATCATCGGAAATCCAAATACCACCATTGGGGCTGGGCATGCGAAAACCAAGAATAAATGAAGGTTCTGCGTCGGGAACGCCAATATGCTTTTTTTGTATTTTGACCCAGTTGATTAGTGAATCTGTGCAAAGCTGCATTAATTTGTGTATAGCTTCTGGATAGTCGTACATCCAATACATAAAGTTTTCATATCCTACAATGCTTAGCGCTGTGGTAAGCGGACCTTGGCAGTCTGTAACGCCAATGGGCAAATCGCATTTCTGCTTGAAATAATCAATTTGTTGCAGTACACGCGGCATCAGCCCATCTTTATAAGGATTGGGGAGTTTGAGTGCGTCTATTTGCTCAGGGTTGTGGATGTCGCTCATGTGTACAGCAGGATCCATTTTATACAGCATTTCTACTTTGGTGCCAAATGCCGATGCCAGTACCCCCGTACCAAACCATGGCATCAAATACCCATAGTAACAGTCCTGCTCATAGGCAGGGGTTTGGTAGTGGCGTATTATTTTTTCCAACTGGTATTGCGTCATAATATCAGGATCGTCCGCGCAGTAGCCTTCGGGTATCAGTGGTGGCACATCGCCAAACAACCAGTAGTTTGTATCGAATATCATATAGGGAGCCTGTTTGTTTTTGAATGCGTACACTTCGTCTATTTGTTCCAGTGTACGGCGGTTCTTTTGTTGAAATTGTTGTTGTAATGTAATCATTGTGCATCCAATCCTTTTTTTATTTTTGTGATATAGAGTTCAATGGTAGTGCCTTGGGTTGGCGTGCTGTGCAAGGTAATGTGGCCGGTTCCATAGATCAAGTTCATTCTTCGTATAACGTTGCTGAGCCCAACGCCGCTTTTTTCTGTACCGCCTATGTTTTCGCTGCATGTCATAATCTGCTTTACTTGGGCTGCGTCTATACCACAGCCATCATCCTGCACTGTTACCAAAACGCAGTCGTTGTGGTCTTTTACTTTTAGAAGCACTGTACCACTGGTTTGCCCGCAAGTGTAGCCGTGTAATATGGCGTTTTCTATCAGCGGTTGAATAATCATGCTGGGTATACTGCAGTTGAGTATCGATTCGTCCAAGTCAAAGTCGAATTTGATTCGGTCACCCAACCGTACTTTTTGGATGTAGATATAGCTGTAAACAATTTTCAATTCTTCTTGCAATGTTGCAAAATGGTTGGCGCCGCGCAGCGAATAACGCAATATATTGGCAAGGTTTTCTGTCATGGCACTAATACGTGGAACACCTTCAATCTGTGCCAGTGCGTGGATGGAATTGAGCGTGTTGAACAAAAAGTGCGGGTTCATTTGCATTTGTAACATATTGAGCTCGGAAGTGCGCAAAGAGGCTTTAATGGTTAAGTTATCCATTTGCTGCTTGTAAAGTTCTTGCTCCAATTCTTCGCGCTCCATGGTTTGCCGCATCATCAGATTAAAACTGGCCACCAAGTAGTTGATTTCATAGTTGGAGTATATATTTTCCTGCATAGGTTGAAATTCGTTGCCGATGGAAAAGTGTTCCATACGCTGTATCAGCCGATGCACCGGGTTAGAGATAGAGCGTGCAATGAGTACCGATATGGTGTAGCAAAATGCACAAATTAACAAGGTAATCAACACCGTATTGCTGCGTATTTGTGCTTTTTGTTCCTCGAACTGCGTGTACAGTTGCTGGGATTGTTTTACAATCAAATTCATAGTGGTGCCAATTTCGCTTTTGATAAAACCGCGTACCTTGTTGGCGGAGCGTATTTCGCCTTGTAGATATAGCTTGATTTGCTGGCTGTCATATTGTGTGAATAAAGCCTCAACTTCTTGATGAAAGGAAAGAAGCATATTGGTGATATCAACAATTTTATAATAGGCGGTGCCGTGTAAACTTGTCTTTAACTGTTCGGCTGTTTCCAGCATGCTTTGGTATGTTTGGTAATACGCCTGTTTGATTGTTTCGCCTTGTGTTGGTTCTTTGTCCACAAGTTCAAACAAAAGCTCGTAGTTTTGATCTAGAGAATCGCTGAGTTCTACCAATTGCGCAAGTTCGGCATATGAGCGAAAAAAAGCTGTGGTAAAATATTCATACTGGCGTGTTGTCATGTATGTGCTAAATATGATACCGGATATAATAATGGAAAAACATACCAACAAAATTCCCATTAATGTGAATCCTTTTTTTTTCAATTTGATGCTACCCCTGCTTTGAATTCGGCGGGTGTCATTCCCAATGCTTTTTTGAATACGCGGTTAAAATAATTGATATCGCAATATCCGCAGCGTACAGATATTTTCTTGATTGGCATATTGGTGCTGAGCAACAACCGACAAGCCAAATCTATGCGCTCTTTGGTGATGTAGTCGATAAAGTTTTCGCCTGCTTCTTCTTTGAATATGCGAGAGAGATATTGCGGTGAGATGCCAATTTGCTTTGCCAGTGTTTCCAAAGAAAGTGTGCCCAAATTCTCGTCGTTAATATAGTCACGGAAATTTTTCAGCGCACTTTTACTTTGATTGGAGGACTGTTCAACCTGGTACAGCATATAATCTGCTGTGCGGCGCAATGTTTTTTCTAAACAAAGGGCACGTTCTTGATATGGTGCGTCTTTGGTTTGCGGGTCGACATCAATCAATTGCAGTATACAACGTGGGTCGTTGGCAATGCCTAACAGCTCGCTTTGATAACATAGTAAAGACAGCAGCTGAAAACAGCAGGACAACGCATATTCATAATCTCCACAAAAAACTTCTTTTATGAATGCATCCAGATCATGTACAAACTTTGAATGTGCCCCTCTGCGAAAATGATATTGCAAGTTTTCGTAAAGTTCGGAAAGCTTGCGGTTGCGTTTGCCTTCAAACTCAACATATTCTGTGTAATGGCTGTCCTTGGATGGATGGTTCAGCAACAACTGCTTTATTTTATCTACTGCTTCGTTACCGTTTACAGGTTTCAACAAATAAGACTTTACGCCAATGTCCAATGCTTGCGATACAAAAGAAAAACTATCGTATGCCGTACAAATGATAATACAAGCGGTAGGAAATTCTTGCAGTATTTGTTTGGAGGCTTCCAGACCATTGATTGTGGGTAAAGTAATATCCATAATAACGCCGTCGGGACGATATTGCCGGTATAACTCTACTGCTTCCAAACCGGTTTGTGCCTCGCAAACAACATGGATATCTGGAATGCTTTGTTCTAACATGATTCTAATTGCCTGACGAGACAATGCCTCGTCATCTACTAACATAATTGTTCGCATGAAACCCTCCATGCAGATTAGACTGGTAGTTTTGTAACACCCTACGTCCTGCAAAAAAAGCACCGATCATCTCTACTGTGACAAATGTGCTTTTTTTGCATGCGAATTGCATTTTTTTGTCTGTTTCAAGGAAGAAGCCCAAAAACAGTTTCTATTTGTATATACCAAACTCGGAATATGCTTCCCACATGGCAATATAGTTTTCGGGTGGAACGTCACTTTGCACATTGTGAATAGCTGCAAAAACAAAACCGCCACCGGGCGCAAGGTCGTGGATTCTTCTTTTTACTTCATCTTTGACTTGCTGCGCAGTACCGTGTGGCAATATCTGCTGTGTGTCTACTCCGCCACCCCAAAAAGTAAACATGTCACCAATTTCTTGTTTTAGGCGTTTGGAATCCATATCGGTGGCAGATACCTGCACAGGATTTAAAATATCAACACCTTCCTCTTTAAGCAATTGCGCAAAAGGCAACATTGCACCACAGGAGTGATAGAAAATATAAATTTCGTCTGCGCCGTTTTTTCTTGCTTCGCTGCGCATAAAAGAGAACAGTTCTTTGTGGTAGGGGTGTACCATTTCTTTGTATAAGTCGATCGAGCAAAGCTGGCTGTTTTGTGTTGCCAAATCATCGGCTTCTGAAACGACTAGTACGTTTTTCCCAACTGTTTTGAGTGCTTGCTCCCAATATGCCATTTTATAGTCTGTAAATTTACGCATTACTTTATGCGCATAGTCTTTTTCAATACACATATCGCAAAAGAATTTTTCGAACCCATTGGTCCAAAGCGCAAGTTCCCATACCCCTGCGGCATTGCGGCCTAATACATAGGCGCGCTCTTCATCGTAACGATAACGGTCGGCACGTTCTTTCAGTGTGCGAAACCAACCTGGATCGTTGCCGGACGGAATTTGATAAGTATCTACTTCTTCAATGGTGCTAGCATGTGCCAATGGGTGTGTTACCATGTCAAAATAATGTCCGCCTACTACAGGCATTTTCCAGCCAATGCCCAATTCGTCGGTCATTTCATAATAACTACCGTTTTGTTGTATGGGTTTGTAGTGTATGCGCTGGTCGGGTGGGGTGGGGTCTACGCAGCGAACATCCACGTTAAGGTAGTTAATTACGTCATCATCGATTCTAGCAAGCTGTTGTGTCATATCTACAATTTGCACATCGGTTGCTTCTAAACCTAGAAATTCACGCAATGCTTTGTAGCAATGTATGTTCATCCCTGTCAGCACGGTGCCACCCAAGTCAAAAGGAACCTTGTCGGCCTCTTGATGCCGTAATGCGGTTAAAACTCTGTCATAACTTGTCATACATATATCCTCCGGATCTCACCTGAATAGAATTTTTTAGCTAGCATTTTTTTGAGTAGACATTTTGCCAAACCTATCTACCAAAACGGCAACCAGTAGCGTAAAGCCCGTAACAAATGTCTGCCAATATACGCTTACATTAAGCAATGTCATTGCATTGGCGATAATGGCCATCAGCACACATCCCAAGAAGGCGCCAATAACAGTTCCTTCACCGCCTTGCAGTGATGCGCCGCCAATGATAACGGCGGTGATTACCTTGAATTCTGTGCCCACACCAGCTGTGGTAGAGGCCGAGCCCAGTCTGGCAGTCATGATAATGCCGGCGAATGCTGCCAATAAACCCATAAGCATATAGTTTTTTAGTTTCATGCGATCCACGTGGATACCGCTCAGACGTGCAGCTTTTTCGTTGCCTCCGATATAATAGTTTTGTCTAAAGAACCTTGATTTGCGGAGCAGTATATCTCCGACTACAATAAGTATTATAGCAAAAATTACTGGTAACTGCACCATGCCGATTTTCGCTTGCCCCAGCCAAGTGAAAGATTCGGGTAAGTTCGATACGTTTTTTCCGTCCAAAAATACCAGCAACAACCCACGGCACATGCTTTGGGTGGCAAGTGTTGTTACAAAAGGGGTAATCCCCAGTTTTGCAACGGTAAAACCATTGAACAAACCAACCAACGCCCCTACTGCAAGACCGCCCAGTATGGCAATCCCTACGGGGATGTTGTTTTTCATCATGATGGCGGCAATGCCTCCACTAAGAGCAAGAACAGAGCCGACCGACATATCAAATCCGCCACTTACCATTAAGTTTACCATACCTACAGCCAATATTGCTTCAATAGAAAGCCCAAGCAACACAGCCAGTAAATTATCGGTATTCAAAAAATAAGGTGACGCAAAGCTCATGATAATGAACATTGCGATTACGATAAATAGGATCATGAGTTCGCGAACGTTTCCCAGTTTACTTTTCATTGTTTGCATTTGTATTCCTCCCAGTCAACATGTTTTAGATAGCTTGATTGCTTTTAGAACCGGCAGCCAGTCTTATTACCGCCTCTTCGTTTGCATCTTCGCCACAAATTTCGCCTGCCATACGCCCTTCTTGCATAACATATATGCGGTCTGAAATACCCAGTATTTCAGACAGGTCAGAGCTGATTACCAATATAGCGCATTGCTTTTCTTTTGCCATTTTACGAAGTATTTGGTAGATTTCGCACTTTGCGCCTACGTCAACGCCACGAGTGGGTTCATCTACAATAAGTAGTTTTGGATTTGTGCTGATCCACTGTGCCAACATAACTTTTTGTTGGTTTCCGCCAGAAAGATTCATTATCTTTTGTTTTAACGATGGTGTAGCAACTGCATAGTCTGCTACGCATTTTTCACCGGCATCACGCATGGCATTGTCTTGTAAAAGACCGTGTTTTGTAAAAGTTTTCAATTTGTTGGCTGCCAGATTTTGCAGTATATCAAAATCCAAATACAATCCTAGAGATTTTCTGTCTTCAGTCATATAGGCAATGCCTTTTTCAATTGCATCTTCGGGGGAATGCGTCGTAACTTCCTTGCCGTCCAGCATCATAGAACCATGATCCAAAGGATCTGCCCCAAATATGGCTCGCCCAACTTCTGTGCGTCCTGCCCCTACCAGTCCTGAAAAGCCAACTATCTCTCCGCGACTAACTGTAAAACTGATATCTTCAAAATAACCTTTTCGAGTTAAGTTTTTTGCCTCAAACATCGCACTGCCAATTGGTTCGTCTGCTGTTCTACAACCATAAATGTTCTCTATAGATCGTCCAACCATGTTGGTAATCAAATAATCTTCATCAATTTCACTAACGTTTGCGGATGCTACTTTTTCACCGTCGCGCAGTATAGTTACCGTATCTGCAATTTTAAATATTTCCGGCAAATGGTGTGAAATGTAAATAAAGCTAGTTCCTTGTGCCTTTAAATGGTTTATGTTGCGAAAGAGCTGTTCTACCTCTAAATCAGTCAAAGAGCTGGTGGGCTCGTCCAATACAATGACCTTAGGGTTTTCGCTCATGGCTTTCAATATTTCCACAACCTGCTGTTTGGCAATAGACAAATGGCTCACCAATGTATTGGGGTCGATGTCTTCTATGTCAAATTCGGCTAATAGTTTTTTTGTTTCCTGATACATTTTTTTCTTGTCAATAAAACCAAGCGCTCGGACAGGTTGTCTGTTAAAAAATATATTTTCGGCTACGCTGAGTTGCTGTACCAAACTGAGTTCCTGAAATACAATACCTATGCCGCTTTTTATAGAGTCATGTGCGCACGACATACGCACTTTTTTACCTTCTACAAATATTTCGCCTTGATCCGGTTGATATATTCCGCCTAGCACCATCATTAGTGTAGATTTTCCTGCGCCGTTTTCGCCAACCAGTGCCCGTATCTCACCTTTTTGAATACCAAAATCAACTTGTGATAATGCCTTTACCCCGGGAAAAGTTTTTACGATTCCCCTTGCTTCTAACACATATTCCGACATTTGCTGCTCTCCTTTCAGTTCACCAATAAAAAGCAAGGCGGATATGCCGCCTTGCTTTTTGCACCTGCCAGTTAGGAACGTTTGAAATACTGTGCGTTGTCTTTGTTGATGATGATAGAGCCTGTGTCGATTTCGCTGGGCACACCCAAAACGCCAGCAGCCTTGTTGTCGGATGTAATGGCGACATTAGAATTGTTTAGGTTGTACAATAGCTGAATGCCATAGTAAGGCATCAAAGCGGTTTGCTGTGCAACGGATGCTGTGATTACACCATCTTCAATTTCTTGTAGCACATCTTCGCCTCTATCCATAGACATAATTTTTATTTGACCTACTTTGTTTGCTTCTTTTACTGCGGCAGCAGCACCTGCGCCACCAGCACCTTCTACGCAAGCAATGGCTGATAGGTCAGGAAATTTCTGTATCAGTGCTGCAGCTGCTTGTGCTGCAACCACCGGGTCGGATTGTGTATCTGCAACCTGTACAATTTCAATGTCGGGGTAAGGTTTGAAGGCTTCTTCATATCCAAGCATGCGTTCTTCCAAATTTGATTGCCCCGGTTTTGTCATCAGCGCAACTTTGCCTTTGCCATCCAATTCTTTTGCCAAATACTCTCCGCCGGCTTTACCGGCTGCGAAGTTACCAGTGCCAACAAATGCAATTCTTCCTGAATCGGGAAGGTCTGCATCCAGTGTAACAACGGGGATGCCTGCATCCATTGCTTTTTTGATTACGGGGTTTAACACGTCTTCAAAACCAACTACAACAATACCATTGGGCTTTTTAGCAATTGCTTGTTCAAAAGCTGCAATCATAGCATTCATATCGTAATCGGTAGGGCCAACATATTCTGTACGAACGCCCAATTCTTTTCCTACCATTTCGCAACCTAGCATGTGATCTGCAAAGTAGTCCAAGCTGGAAAGAGCAGATACCTGAATGTAAAGCTGGTCGCTGGTATTGCTTTTTGTAGCATCAGTTGCCGCCTCGGGAGCGGTATCAACTGCTGCCTCAGCTGCCGGTTCAGCTGCTGAAGGTTGCTCTTTTGCGGGTGCCGAACAGGCAACAATACCCACAATTAAACATAAAACCAATAACAAAGTGACAATTTTTTTCATAACTTCCTCCCTATTCTTTTGTAAAGTTTTTTTGAAAAAATGAATAAAACAACTTAATTCAAGAATAGCACATGGCAAATAGTGTGACAATCGGGACAAAATTGAAGATGTTTGACAATAATAAAGAAGATAGGGTACAAAACGCGTTTTATTGTAATAATTTGTTGTATTGGTTTAAAAATTCATGTTTTTATATAAAAATTTCTATATCATTTTGTATTATTCTGTTTTTATGATGACAAAACAACAAGAAATTTCTGCCGCACAACGGAAACGCCGAGCAGGAGATGATAAAATGAAACAAACAATACTTTGAGCGGATTTCTTGATTTTACTGCCTTATATTGATTTTTTAAAATACTGTAAATATTATTTTATGAAAACTTGACGGTATGCTTATGCAGAATTTACATGCGTTTGTTACAGTATGCTGGAACATAAAATAAGGAGGAAGAATATCATGTTAAATTCATTGAAACGTAAAATTGTTTCGCTAACTACATTGGCTGCAGTATTGGTGGCTGTGCCATGCCAAGCTTTGGCTATGGACAACAAAAAAGCCGCAGAACCGAATGCGGAGATCAAAAATACGATAGTTTTGATAGCAGATGGGATGAGCGTGGATGGGGTGGCGCTAACACGTTGGTATAATTCGTATGATGAAAAAAGTGGAAAAGTAGATCCTAGCAAACAGCTTTCATTAGACAGCATGGCAAGTGGCTTGGTTCGTACCTACTGGCAAACAGATGAAGTGGTAGGGGCAATAACCGACTCGGCTCCCGGAGGCACTGCTTTTTCAACTGGACAAAAAACAAATGACAAATTCATTGCTGTTACACCGAAAAAAATACCATTGGCTACCATTGCGGAAGCAGCCAAAGCAAAAGACAAATCAGTTGGCATTATATCCACATCGCAAATTATGCATGCAACACCTGCAGATTATTCCAGCCATTATCCAGATAGAAGTCAGGAAGAAATCATCGCAGAACAACAAGTTTATAATAACTTTGATGTAATGTTGGGCGGTGGCTGGGGTAGGTTAAGCAACCGAAAAGACAAGGAAGACCTAGTTGCAGTGCTAAAAGAAAAAGGATATAGCTATGTAACAAACAAAAAGGAACTAGACGCTGCTTCGGGCAAAATATGGGGCATGTTTGCAGAATCTGCTATGGCGTATGAAATGGATAGACAAACGGTAAAGCCGGAAGAACCTTCTTTACAGGAAATGACGGGTAAGGCCATTCAAGAATTAGCAAAAGATAAAGATGGCTTTTTTCTGATGGTGGAAGGCTCTAAAGTAGACTGGGCAGCGCATGCGAATGACCCTGTTGGGGTTGTGTCCGACATCAATGCGTTTGACAAGGCTGTGGCGGTTGCATTGGATTTTGCCAAAAAAGACAAACAAACCATGGTAATTGCCATTACCGACCACGGAAATGGCGGGCTTACCATAGGCAATGCAGAGACAACTGAAACATATTCAAAGGATCCGGTGGAGAAATTTATTGCTCCATTGAAAAAGGCCAAATTAACGGGCGAGGGTTTAGAAGCAAAGTTATCCGAGAATAAGGCTGATATTAAAAAAACAATGAATGATTTCTATGGAATAACAGACCTTACTGCAGAAGAAGAAAAAGCGATTCAAACTGCGGAAAAAGGCATGATGAACTATGTTGTAGGCCCCATGATTTCCAAACGCGCCTTTCTGGGGTGGACTACCAATGGGCACACGGGTGAGGATATTGTACTGTATACGTATTTGCCCGGAGACGAAAGAATTACCGGTACCATTGAAAATACAGATATAGCAAAAATATGCTCTGGTGTATGGGATATTGATTTAGCTGCGGTAACATCTGATATGTATATTGATGCAAAGTCTGCGTTTGAAAAACAGGGTGCAACCGTAAAAGTGGATAGCAGTGATGCGGAAAACCCTAAAATGGTTGTTACAAAAGGAAAAGACACTATATCAATTCCGGAAAACAAAGATTATGTGGAATTCAATGGGGAAAAAGTAGAAGTCAACAGCGTGAATGTGAATATTGAAGGGCAGTTTTATGTGTCTAGTTCAGCTTTAGAACTGATAAAGTAGTAGCAAGCTTCATGAGTAAGTAAGTAGGAAGGATACATGCCGCGTATCGTCGAAAAACGGTACGCGGTTTTCCGCCTGCATTTTTACGAAACCTACAAAAAATACAGGTTTACAGCGTATTAAATTAATATGGGTCTCTAGCGCGACTTAAAAATGTGCGCTGCATAGCATTTTCTTGCAAATGGTTGATTAATACTAATTCTTGATTAAAAACGTTATAAGTTTTTAATCCGTGCCATAGGCACGA
>CAZQBV010000089.1:0-11870 GCA_964592125.1 uncultured Christensenella sp. | reverse complement strand
CACTTTTGTGTTTTGTGCTAAGAAAGCCGTTCAATACTGATCTTTCCAAACAGCGCGCTGTTTGGATGCCGCATCATATGCGGCTATAGAAATCATTGCTTTTGCGACGATTTCTATTAGAGATTAGTATAACAACCATTTGAAAAACTGCAATAAAATAAGCGTTGTTTGATAAAACAATAGTGGATAAATCATATACAAATTTAATAATTTTGTGTATAATCAAATTGCTAAAGTGAAGTAAACACAGGGTTATACCAAATCCGATTTAAAACATCTGTTTCATCGCCCTAAAAAATAAACAGATGAAGCGATATACTTCGTAATAAATCGCGCGCAGTATGCGCGACTCGAAAAATATTTTTTCGTTTTTCGAGAGGGAATGTCGTTCAATCGTGATTTTGGAACTGCCGTATGGCAGTGATAGAAATATCGCTTTTGCGACATTTCTATCTGGAATCAGTATTACAGTGCGTTTGCAAGTATACTCTAACTTGTTTCATATTGGATTTGTGCCATTGTGTGAATAACTGTGGAAATACCAATTGATCAGAGGTTTCAAAAAAACGAAGAGTAAATGGCTTCGTCCCTGTGTTTATATATAGGTTTCACAAGCAATTTTTGGTATTTTTATGAAGCATACATCCTTCCAAAGCGTAGGATGTGGGAGTTTTATATGGAAACATTAGCTGCGGTTGCTGCCTTATTTGCAGTAGTATGCGTTGCATTGCTCATTACTGGAAGAAACAGCATTCAAGCATCTTATATTACGCTGTTGTTTTTTGTTGTGGCTATGTATATGATAGGCAACTACTTTGAGATTGCGCACCATAGCCTTGAAGCAACTAAAATAGGGTTATTTATACGATTTATTGCGGTGCCTTTCATTCCAACACTATGGTATTTTTGCGTTCGCAAATATTGCGGTTTGTCCTTCAAGCACAAGTGGCATGCGGCCTTATTTCTTGTTGTGCCCACCATTTTTGTTGTACTATGCTTTACATGGGAAAGCAACCACTTATATATAAATGATATCTATTATGCATATAGCAATGGATATGGGAATCCCACCATAGAATTTGGCCCCCTACAGATTGTTCGAAATGTTTACCAGTTTAGCATTAATTTGTTGGGGATTATAACTATATTCATATATCGAATCAAAGGAACCAGACATTTTAAAAAGCAGGCCGTTTTATTCCTGGTGTCAATTCTAATTCCTGTATCCAATACAATGACATATTTCATATTAATTAGCGGTTATTATGTGGATATTACACCCTATACCCTGTTGCTGGCAACTACCGTTACATTAATGCTGTACTTTGTCAGTTACATCAATTTAACAGATATCATTAGATACAACACAATAGATACGATTCGAGAGGGCATTTTATATTTTGACAAAGATGGTCAATATTTGGGCTCCAATGCAGCTGCGGCTTCTATTTTTCCGTCGCTAGAAACAGTCAGTATTGGAACCAATGTGGAAGATATGGGTTTTCTTCCATTAGATTCTCTTTCTGCAAATAACGAGAAAATAACATCGGAAGTAATTGAGTTCTCAATTGAAACGAAAGAAAACGTAAAAACATATACAATATCAAAATCACAAATTAACCGTGGCCCTAAAACCATTGGTTATTCTCTGATCGTCAATAATATTACACAAATGAAACAGTTGATGACGGCAATGGAAGAAAAAGCAAAGAGAGATGCTCTTACTGGATTGTATAATAAAGGCTTTTTACTGGACTATGGTCAAATACTTTTGGATGATACGAATGCGGATAAAAGAAGCGTAAGCTTGATTATGATGGATATTGATTATTTCAAGAAAGTTAACGACACTTATGGGCATCCCTACGGCGACTATGTGTTGAAAGAAACCGCCGAACTTTGCCAAGCAGCTTTTCGTAAATCAGATTTTATCATACGATATGGCGGCGAAGAATTTTGCATATTGATGCCCGACACGATATATTCTGCTGCTATAAGCAAAGCAGAGCAGGTTCGAGAACAGATTGCCAACCATGTATTTGAACAAGATGGCATTTCTATATGCCTTACTGTTAGCATGGGCATTTCATGTAAAGATTCTATTACAAACATTACGCAGGTTGATGAATTGATTAAAATGGCAGATGAAAAGCTATATATATCAAAACAAAGTGGTCGCAACCGAATTAGCTAAATTTTTATTACACATCAGGGTCAATACCCCGCCTCTTGGGGTGTTTCCTAGCGGAGTTGGGTGTTGAACTTTTTAATATGTGAATGGTATCAGTGAATCGTAACCGTATGAATTGACAGCAAATATTGTAGTATGCTATTCTTTTTAAACGATATTATTGTTGGCACGGTACAACTATGCAACTGTACTATGGAGAAATTGCAAAGGGTATTTTATGTTAGAATTTTTTATTGGCATTATTGCACTGAATCTTTTTGCGATTTTTATGGTGCTGTTGCGTCCATTACTATTTAAAACAAAGCTATACAGACCCATGCTTAAAAATATTATGCTTTCCATTGCGCCGGTAGTGGTTCTTTTTGTTGCATTGGGAGGGGCATTTGCCTTAATGATGTTTTCCAATTATTCACGTCAGCAAATCTATACAATCATTGGCCTGATTGTCTCTATCGTTGGGTTGTTGATTTGGCTAGTTTTGCTTCCAAATGCAGGTTATCTTATAACGGAACTAAACTTGAACCACCGCTCTGTTGACATAAAAGAAGTTCCCATTTGGTACGATATCATTGCTGTGCTTTCTGTTTCTATGTCGGGTGTTTTAAATACCATAGTAAACGTAATGTTTATACAAATGCTATATTCGTTGTTTGTCAATCCAATGGATGTTACCGCAGTGAGTTTTGCAAACAATATGGGCTTGTGGGTTTTGTTGATAGTGATTTTCTTACTGGTTAGTTTTGGCATTTATATAGGACGCTACATTCGATTTAATAGCTGGGATATTATAAAGCCCAATCGCTTTATTAAAAAATTCATGTCTCATATAAAAACTTCTGGGAATCTAAAAAACATGCTTCTTTTTGTAGCGTTATACACTGTTTTTTTTATGATTATTTACATCATTGTAATAGCACCCATTGCAAAAAGCACAATTATGTGGGAGGCTGTACAAATATTTGCTTTCATAAACTGACTACGTTAGAGTCAAAACAATTTTCAAATCATGGCATCAGTGATATCCTGCAACCTAATCTGGTACAGGCTGCCGCTTAAATTGGACTGCACCAATGTTCTGTATATGCTTTCTTTGTGGTACTCGCAGCCTTTTAAAGCAGCACACAGTGCATTCATATCCAGCGTTCCAAAAAAATCTCCGTAAATTTTCAGGTCTAGTATTTTCCCTTTTTCTATATCCAGATGACATTCTACAGACCCACCGGCAAATCGTTTGGATTTGATCAAGCTGAATTTGGGGGATTTGCCGTAAATGGATTGCCAGTTATTGAATTGTTCCATGGCAATTTGCTGCACGCGTATTACTTCAGGTTCTATAAGCGTATATGTTTTCGCGCTGCCTTGCATAATGCTGCTTATCATCAATTGCTTGAATTCCAGAATGCTAAGGCGTGGCCTTATATGTTCGGAAATGTTGGTTACCCTCTCGCGTACCGATGCAATTCCTTTCGACAGCATTTTAGCTTCATCCACAGTAGTGCTTTTTATCATTTCGTCAATATTGGTTTCAAATAGTATAGAACCATGATGCAGGGTATATCCCTTGCGTTTCAGTTGCGCATTCCCAGAGAATTTCTTTCCGTCAATCACCAAATCGTTTCTGCCGTTAAAGGTTGCAGGTACGCCCATTTTTTGCAACGCAAAAACAACCGGCTCTATATACTTTTTAAATCCTATCTCGGTATGGCTTTCTTTTTCAATAAAACTAAATTGCCAGCCCCCCATATCTGTATATATGGTTCCGCCGCCAGACATTCTGCGTACTACAAGAATGTTGTTTTCTTCCACATAGTTTTGATTGATTTCTTTATATGTGTTTTGGTAGTTGCCAACCATCAGTGTGGGGGTAGTTCTCCAAAACATAAAAACCGTTTCATTGGGAAATTGCTTTTCAGACATCAAATATTGTTCCAGTGCAAAATTGAAATAAGGATCGGTAGAGTTGCTTTCCACGTAAATCACTTTCTAAAAGCCTCCTCTGCCTTGTACGAGCTTCTAACCAGAGGTCCACTGGCTATATAAAAGAAACCCTTTCGTTCCCCTTCTTCCTTATAAAGTTCAAATTGCTCTGGGCGAATGTATTCCTTCACTTCCAGATGCTGGCGCGATGGGCGAAGATACTGCCCAATTGTTAGTATATCGCACTTTACGCCTAGCAAATCATCCATTGTTTGGTATACTTGTTCCGGTGTTTCGCCCAGCCCCACCATAATACCTGTTTTGGTTAGCATTTCTGGTGCCTGTTTTTTGCAATACTCCAGCACAAACAAAGAACGACGATATTCGGCCTCTGGGCGAACTTCGGCATAAAGTGGCTCTATGGTTTCTATGTTGTGGTTTAATACATTGGGTTTGGCTTCTATTACAATATCCAAACTTTCCCGATTGCCTTGCAAATCAGGAATCAAAACCTCTATTTTTGTGTTGGGTGCGCTGGCTCTTACCGCTTGAATGGTTTTGGCGAAATGGCTGGCTCCGCCATCTGGCAAATCGTCTCTTGTTACGCTGGTAATTACCACATATTTTAACCCCATGGTAGAAACCGCTTCTGCCAAATGAAAAGGCTCTTGCGGATCCAGCACTGTTGCAGAGCCGTGCGTTACATTGCAGAACCTGCAGTTTCTGGTACATTGCCTTCCCATAATCATAAAAGTGGCGGTTTGTTTTTTATAGCATTCCCCAAGATTTGGGCAGTTGGCTTCGTTGCATACCGTGTTTAGATGCAACTTATCCAGCAGTCGATTCATTTCTTTTGCAGATTTTTCATCATAAACCGATTTAATCCAAGATGGTTTTCGCTCCATAAATTTGTTTTTAAAAATGCACTAGAGTTGCATTTTACACCTCTACTTTAAATTTTTAATTTAGGCAACACCGCACAAACCGCGCACGTCGTCATCACTAGTCTTTTTGCGTGACACTGCGTCCAAAATGCTCGAAATAGCGCTGCTATTCTTGCGCTTTTGTTCTTGTTTCACACAAAAATCCTTCGCGATGCCAACGACTCGATTTCTGTGCGGTATCGCCTTAATACCAATTCCGATTTGAAACATTTGTTTCAAATCACGCGCAATATGCGCGACTCGAAAAATAGTTTTTTATTTTTCGAGCGGGAATGTCGTTCAATAGTGATTCCATCCAAAATGCAGAGCGTTTTGGAACTGCCGTATGGCAGTGATAGAAATATTGCTTTTGCAATATTTCTATCAGGGATCAGTATAAGATTCCTGTCGAATGTGATACAAAGAACATGTGTAACGAAAACACACTATGAAATAGTATACCTGTATTTGCAGATGAATGCCATCCCCATTTGCATTTGAAATTGCACAAAATATACAGCGCAACCCAATACATAATAGCATTATCTTTATATGAATTTGCGGAATAGTATAAAATCCAGATAGAAAAGTGAGCCTTTCCAACATAGCCACGCATTCTATACATAGCAAAAACCGGACAAATACAGTTGTTTTCATCCGGTTTTTCTATCATCAAAAGAAGTTTTTCAAGCACAATTTTGTTGCACTTCCATCAATCTGGCAATAATTCACCATCAATTTGTTGATTCAAATCAAAAATTTTCTCGCATATCACAGGCTCTGCTGCAAACCATGGGCAAACGGTAATGTCCCAACGCTTGCAAACATCTGTAGCGCGAAGGCGTGCGTTGCACTCCTCGTTTGTGGTGTTGTCGGGGCATTCCAAATAGATAATGCTTTGGTTTTTGTGGTAAAAAATTGCTTCGTTTGTGTAACCCGCTTCACGAATGGCAAGCAACATATCCCGCCATGGGTTTAGGTGAATATCCACATACTCTTTTTGGGCTTCAGGTTTTATTTCTATCACACATAAATATTTTTTCATTTTATATTTCACCTCTTATACCGATTTCGATTTGATACATTTGTTTCAAATCACGCGCAATATGCGCGACTCGAAAAATAGTTTTTTATTTTTCGAGCGGGAATGTCGTTCAATGGTGATTCCATCCAAAATGCAGAGCGTTTTGGAACTGCCGCATGGCAGTGATAGAAATATCGCTTTTGCGATATTTCTATCTGGGATCAGCATTATGGAAACTAAGCTCGTTTAAACAGAACATCCTTCTCATACTGCCGCACTTCATCCAGCCACGCAGCGCCTACAGGCACATTGTTTTTTTCGCAGAAATAATCCCACACAGCGTTAATTGGCATGTTCTTGTGCTCTTCCAGCAGTGCCAGCCGTGCGGTTTTATCGCCACTGCGTTCCAGCTCCAGCAGTTGCTTGGTGGGCTCCAGCAATGCAGATAGCAATGCCTTTTGTGTGGCGCGTGTACCAATAACCCATGCTGCAATCCGGTTGATACTGGCATCGAAGAAATCCAGAGCTACGTACACACGCTGCAAGGCCTCTGCGCGTACAATTTCCTGCATCAGTGCATATACGTCATCGTTCTGAATTACCACATGGTCGCTATCCCAACGCACGGGGCGGCTGGTGTGAACCAGTATTTTATCCATAAACAGCAATGCGGAAGACACTTTATCCGCAACGCTTTCCGTGGGATGGAAATGTCCCAAATCGAAGGTAACCATAATGTCCCGCGTTAGGGCATAGCCAAATGCCATTTCGCCAGAGCCAGCGGTAAAGCTTTCCACACCAATGCCAAACAGCTTGCTTTCCAGGCTGTCCAGAAGGTAGTCCTTAGAGATTTTTTTAGAAATCAGCTTGTCCATACTCTCGGCAAACAATTCGCGGCGTTGCATTCTATCCACAGGAATATCCTTGCTGCCATCTATCATCCAGTGGTTTAGCACGCAGGGGCTATTTTGACGTTTGCCCATTTCTTCTGCAATATCGCGGCAACGCTTGCCGTGCTCTATCCAAAATTCGCGTATTGCAGGGTCGTAGCTTGCCAGTGTGTAGCCATCCGCTTTGGGGTGAGAGAACATGGAGGTATTGAAGTCCAGCTTAATGCCCAGTTTTTTTGCCCAATCCATCCAATTCTCAAAGTATTTTATTTCCACTTCATTGCGTTCCACTGCTTTGCCATTGCTTTCCAAATAAATGGCATGCAGATTGGCACGTTGTGTGCCGGGCAGCAGGGAAAAAGCTTTTTCGTAATCTGCCCGCAGTTCCTCGGCATTTCGGGCACGGCCGGGGTAGTTTCCGGTTGCCAATATCCCTCCGGACATTGCGCCACTGCCTGCTTCAAACCCTGTTACATCATCGCCCTGCCAGCAATGAAGCGAAATTTCTGCAGCCTGCAGTTGCTGTACTGCCTTATCTGTATCCACTCCACATGCCGCAAAACGTTCTTTTGCTATTTCGTACATGGCCGTTACATTTTCTTTGCTCATTGTATTCATCCTTTCATACTGTGTGCTTATTCATTTTCCAGTAAAGGTGCTAGGGCAGCAAACACATGCTTTGCAAGCAGCGTTTGACCTTGCGGGTTTAGGTGCAGCCCGTCTTCTATTGTTAGCTCTGCCGCTGTATATTCGGTATATACATGGCGCATATCCACCAATGTGGCAGAATATTTTGCAGCAGTTTTTATTATAATATTGTCGTAAAGCGTTCGTCCATCTTCTGTGTACAGTATTTTCCAGCCATCCAGCGCCTGTGTTATTTTCTTCATATCGAAGGGGGGCAGTGTGCATATCACCACTTTGCAGCCCAAGTCACGCAAACTTTCCACAATATAGTCTAGATTGCGTTCGTACTCGGTGGGCGCGGTGTGATAATAACAATGCTCGTCATCTGTAATGCGCATATCGTTCGTGCCTATCATCATTACAGCTATATTTGGCTTGTAATTTGCAATACCCGGATAAAATGCCGTGAAAATATCTGAAGATTTGTAGCCGGAAATGGCAAAATCTTTTATATTAATATTGTTGTACTTTTCCAGAATGCACTTCACAATATTCTGGTGGCTGTTTCGGTCGCTGGTAATGGAATCTCCTAAATAGGCAATGCGATATTCTTTCTGGGTATTTGGCGCAAAAGTGCCATAGCTTTCCAGCACTTTGGCAGCATTGGTTTTGTTTTCTTCGTAAAAACCAGCCATTATGCCATCTATTTCGGCTGGGTCAATATCGTAAATGGCTGCTTGCCTTGCTGCGTCGTCATCGCAAATTCCAATATCGGTATAGGCTTTGTTCAGGTTGAATTTTAAGTTAAATGCATTCTCAAACATAAAAATTCCTTTCTATCACTACAGCCCTACAATTTCCCTTGCCATTTTCACCCACTTGGGTATGCGGTCTATCTCGCCAGCAACATCGTACACATCCCGCACAATAAATTCTACCACATTTCCATCTTTTGTGCAGTTCCATGTGCGCTGCATATCCTGCTTTGCGCCTGCCCAGTCTGGGTTTTGGCCGCTCATATAGGTGGGGTTGGGTTTGCGGCAATATACATAATTTTTGCCCAGCGACTCTGCCACTTGCTCGAAATTGTTCCATCCCGAAACAGATACGGTACGCAGTTTGGGAATGGCCTTCTTGACATACTCAATTCTATCATCCACAGGTTCGCAGCATCCGTAGCTTACCATGCCAAACTGGTTGGCGTATTCTGCCAGATAGGGCAGAAAGATTTCGTTAAACATAGCGGGGGAGAACAGGTTGCATTCTTGCGATTCCACCCATGTCCAGCAATCCGAAATCTTGGCTGGGGTTTTTCCGTCCGCTGCGGGAAGCCCCGAAACATAGCCATAGCCAGATGGCCCTGCAAACTGGTTGTCGGTATTCATTGCCAACAGACCCTCCTGCTGCATCCAGTTTATAAAGCGCTTGTTATCTGCCAGAAGGTAATCCAGAAGCTGCTTCAGCGCATCGGCATAGTCGTATGGCCAGAACATCATGTTCTCGTTGCCTACCAATTTAAACAAATCCATGGTAAGCAGGGGGGCGTTGTTGCCGCAAAATGGGTTGAAACCCATATCCGAAAAGAATTTATCCATATTTCCCACGCGGATGGGCAGTACATCGCCGAAAATATCTTGCAGTGTATCCCGAAAAGCGAGTGTACGTTCTCTGTCTACATAAAAATCGCGTTGTTTTAGCTTGATTAAATCATCCGGCGTTTGTATGGGAAAGTTGGACATATAGCCCATAGAGCCTTCTGCGTGGTGCTCTACAATTTGCACACCATAGTCGGATTTTATAATGCGCCATGCAAGCTGAAAATACGGCTCTATTACAATATCGTCCTGTACAAATTCATATTGTTTAATCGCTTGCAAAAAGGTGCGCTCTACATTTCGTAAATAAGTGTTCTCGCATTGGTATTCGTCGTCTTCAATAAAGCCTGTTACAGAAAAGGTTTCAAATAAAAACATAGGACGCTCCGGCTTTAAATCCCGAAGTGCTTTCCACTGACGTTTTTTTATTTGCATATCTTCGCTGTTTGCAATTTCTGCATAGCGGGTGGCCAGTGCACGAAGGCGATTCCGCTCGTTTTCTGTGGGGGTTATTTCCACAGCACCTATATCATCTGAGGATTGTTGGTTTGTATAGATTTGATATTTCTCTGCCATCTGTAAGATCTCCTTGGGTGTGTGTAAATACACCAAATTTCGCTACTATTGCTACATAGGGCGCAAAGACCAAAACTTGCCTTGCGCCCTTATGATACAAGATTTGATATCAATATCGTTCGAATGTATTATTGTTTTTTCAACTGCCCGCTGCGAATTACATCCAGCAGTACAGCCAAGATTAGCACGGCGCCTGTCACAATCATTTGTGGTTGAGACTGCACACCCAGCAAATCCAGTCCGTTGCTGATGACGGAAAGAATCATAATACCCAGCAGTGTGCCTATCATATTGCCCTTGCCGCCTGAAAGTGAAAGGCCGCCAAGCACAATTGCCGCGATGGTATTCATTTCTGTTCCGGCACCCGCCTGTGGCAAAGCTGCACCCACCTGACATGCCCCTAGGAAACCGGCATAAGCAGCGCAAACACCACTGATGAGATAAGCAATAAATTTTACTTTGGTTGCATTGATACCAGACAAATAGCTGGCATTTTCGTTTCCACCTACCATGTATACTTTACGGCCATAGGAGGTGCATTTTAGCAACCAGTAAATGAACAGGAAGATTGCTACCGCGATTAGAACTGAAATGGGGATGCCTGGAAAAGTATCTCCGGCTTGCAAAATTCGGCCACGTCCCATATTAATTAGTATGGGGTCTTTTACAATCTGTGTTTTTTCATTTACTACCCATGCACAACCACGGAATATCATCATGGTACCAAGTGTGGCAATCAGTGGGCTAATTTTCAGTACGGCAATTAGTGTTGCGTTGGCAGCTGCCATACCAAGACCCATTAGCAATACCAGTATAATGCATACGCCAAGTGGCAGATTATAGTTGAAAGCCAAGGTAGCAACGGAAATTGCGGCAAAAGCGCCTACGGAGTTTTGCGAAATATCCATACCGCCGGTTAACATTGCCACAGTGGCGCCGGAGGCGCGGATCATCAACAGTGCCGCAGCCAAAAGCAGGTTTATCCAGTTGCCTATTGTCATGAAATATTGGTTGGCAAACCCCAGCACCACACAAATGGCTACCAAGGCAATCAACAGGCTAAGGTTGTTGCCAGAGGCGGCTATTTTTTCTTTCATGCTGCGTCCGTCTTTCAAGGAATTGTTTACTGCTACATCTTTATTCATACTCATTATCCATTCGCTCCTACAGCTATTTGTAATATGTCTTTTTGTGTGAATTCGCGGCGGTTAAACTCGCCTCGGACATATCCATCTTTAAACACAAGAATTCGATCGGCAATACCCATGGTTTCGGGCAATTCTGAAGAAATCATAATGACTGCGATGCCTTTTTTGCAGAGCTCTTCCATAATTTTGTAAATCTCTACTTTGGCGCCAACATCAATGCCTCGGGTGGGTTCGTTTAATATCAAAACTTTGGGATTGATTAACAACCACTTTGCAATTACTATTTTCTGCTGGTTTCCACCGGAAAGAGACTCTGCTGCCACATAAGGCGATGGCGTTTTAATGCTTAGCTTATCTATCCAATCATTTACAAGAGCCATTTCCTTCTTGGTGTCCATCACCAGACCTTTTTTGTTTTTGTCAATTGCGGTGATGCTAATGTTGTTCATTACGCTTTGTATCAGAATCAAACCTTCTTTTTTTCTATCGCTGGATACATAGGCAATCCCTTTTTCTTTGGCATCTATGGGGCTATCTATTTGTACTTGTTTGCCTTCCAAATAAATTTCCCCATGTGTGATGGCACGCTTGCCCAACATACCTTCTATGGCCTCGGTTCTGCCCGAGCCCAACAATCCAAACAGACCCAGCACTTCACCGCGGCGTACCTCGAAACTAATGTCTTTGGCTATTTGGCAAGCAATGTTTTTTACTTCCAGAATCACTTCGCCAATTTCGGCAGTTTCCTTGGGGTACATGTCCTCAATTTCGCGTCCCACCATAAGCTCTACCAATTGCTCGGTATTCACTTCGCCAATGCTGTGGTGGGCAACTCTCTTGCCATCGCGCATTACCTGTACATTTGTTGAAACAGTAAAAACTTCATCCAATTTATGAGAAATATATAAAACCGAAACACCCTTGGATGTCAGGTCTTTTATCAAGCCATAAAGCCGCTCTATTTCTGTTTCAGACAATG
>CAZQBV010000088.1:0-11972 GCA_964592125.1 uncultured Christensenella sp. | reverse complement strand
CTTGCATTACAAGCAATGCCTTGCAAGACAAGCAGTAGTAAAATCATTAGTATGCCGGAGCGGGCGGCGCCATCTTAGATGCGCCATCTTAGATGCCGGCAGCATCCGGCTGCCGCGTATGTTGATGCGGGAATAGTCCAGCGCACGTAGCACGTCCTTAATACAGTTGTGCCGCTGTTCGTATTCCGCCGCGTTTTTGCTGATGCCTGCGGAGGTGGTAATGCCCTTTTCATACAGGCTGCGCAAAATAGCATCCAAATATTTGAAAGGCGAGCCCATGGAAAATTCCACATCCTTCATGGCAAAGGAAATGGCCTCTTGCGTGAAGCCCCATTTTTCTGTCCACTTTGTGTATAAATCCAGCTGTGTTTTATCTGGGTTTTTCCCCGTGATGCCCATTCTGCGCAAAATAGCGCGGGCACCGCCATTGGCTGCTTTGTAGTCTTCCAGCTTTTGCTTGGCTTTTTCTACTGTGTGCACGCCCTCGTCGGCCCAGCTTTGCGCCACCTTGTCCAAATAGGCCACGTTTACACTGCTGCCCCTTGCTGCCACCGTGTTTTCTATTAGCAGCAGCACCACGTCGTGTGGCAGGCCAAACACTTCTGTATAGTCGTGTATTTTTTCCAAATCGCTCGGCGACAGTTGCCTACCCAGCAATGCCTCCAGCTTTCGGTTGTATGCCTGATGTTGGTATACGGGCGCTGTGCTGATGGCGGGCATGGTTTGCTGCGCTGCAATGGGCTGTGGCGTTTGTATAAAGGTGTATGTTTGTGCGCCGGCCGAGCCGGTTTGCTGCACAAAGCCCTTTTGTGCCCAATACTTTAGCGCGTGTTCTATCTGTGTTGCAGACATATGCAACGCCTCTTCCATCTCCACCAAATCCACTTGTTGGCGCTCGTATGCCAAATATAGCCCATACAGGTACACGCGAACATAGTCCTGTGGGGCATCGCACATATATTCTTTCAGGAAGATAGTTGGGACAGGCGTAAAAGCCTGCCCGCTGACCGAAAATTTTAACATAGTTCTGCTTTCAATTTAATCTATAATGCTTTGGGTGGGAGGCAGTGTTATTTTGCGCCCAGAAAAGTAACAATGGCCTCGTTCACTTTTTCCGGTTTTTCCTCCTGCACAAGGTATCCGCAATTGCGCACACTTAAAAAACTGCCCTTTTCAAAGCCCAAATTCAAGAAATCCGAATCTTTGCCGCCAGTAATCTTATCGTCTATGCCCACAATCACCAGTATGGGGCTTTTCACCGCCATCAGGTTTGCCAGCACATCCTGATCCAAAAAGTTGCCTATGCACATGCGCGCAATAATGCGAAAGTCCTTGTCGCTCATGCCATTCATGTATTCGTGTGCCACTTCATCCGTTACCAGCGTTCGGTCAAAATAGCAATCCTCCAGCGCGGCACGCACAGTTGGCAGGTTCACTTTCATGCGTGCTGCCAAATTGCCAAACACGCTGGGCAGCCCCCTGCCCTTGAAGCCCACCTCGCCCGTTATCATGGGGGAGCAAAGTATAATTCCCTTGGTGCGCTCTGGGTTGTGCGCTGCAAAATCCAAAACGTACACACCGGCTTCGCCAAAGGCGCAGAAGCTTGCCGAAATAATTTTGCGTGCATTCATAAACGCTTCTATTGCAAGCGCAAATTCTTCTATGTTGTAGCTAATTTCCGGCTTGCCGGAAAAACCGTGCCCCGGCAGATCTATGGCATACACATGGAAATAGTTAGAAAGCTCTTCAAAATTCTTGCGCCAGGTGTAGGTGTTTTGCCCAATCCCGTGCACCAGTATAAGGGGCTCGCCCTCACCCGCTTCGTAAAAGTGAATTTGCGTTGTAACAGCCAGCAGTTCTTCCCTGCCCTTGTTGGATATGTAGGTATCAAACTCCACATCCACATAGTCTCCTGTTTGTTCCCTGTTTACAAAGTTTTTAATTCCTAATTGCTCAAACACTTTCCAATTCTCCTGTAAATATGATAGGCATAAGGCCATTCCAATTGATGTATAGAAACGCTTTTGCCATAGTAGTGGGGCATGCCTTTTTTAGGCTACCCGTCATTTTTACCCGATTTGCCAGTATACATCATTGTAGCATACCTCATCAAGTTTTTGTAGTTGTTTTGTTTTGGTTTTTTTAGCGCTATTTCGTGAAGCGCAAAAAGCAGCTGCCCCAGCTGCTTGCCCGGGGGTATTCCCAGCTCCCGCATTAGGTCGTTGCCATCCACAGCCAGGTCTTCCCGACGCAGTGGCGCATTTGCCAGCTCCAGCTCGGCCAAAATTTCTCGCCACTTTTGTGCGCTGGTGGGCACTGCCCCCCTGCCCGAGCCTTCAAAATCGGCTTCCCTTAGGCTGCACAACCGCAAAAACTGCTCTTGCCCCAGCTGCACAATCATATGCGTTACAGCCTTTCTTTTTGCTTCTCCCGTAAGGTCGAACATGTGGCAAGCAACCAACTGCCCTACATCACGCACCACTGCAGTTTCGAATTTCAACCGCCGCAAAATGGTTTCGGCGGCCAACTGCCCCGTTTGTGCGTGTCGGTACATATTGCCATCCTGTTTGTATGTTGCAGGTTTTGCCACGTCATGCAGCAGCGCCGCCAGCCGCACCCGCAAATTTGGGCTGGCCGCCGCACAGGCGCGAAACGAGTGCTCCATCACATCGTAGGCATGGTACTCTGGCTTTTGCGCAAAGCCATCCCCTTCCAAAAGTTCGGGAATCACACACGCGAAGGCATCTATTTGTTTCATAAGGTACAGCCCTGTTAGCACGCCATCTTTATTGCCGTAGGCGGTATCCGCAAGCAGTATTTTTTCCAGTTCATCCCGTATGCGTTCTGGCGAAATATTGCAAATGTTCTTGGCGCAACTTTTGGCATCCTGAAGTGTTTGCTGCTGCACCGCAAAGCCCAGCTGCGCTGAAAACCGCACCATACGCAAAATGCGCAAAGCATCCTGCTGCATGGTATCTGGCGCGCAGGCCGCAATTTGCCTTTGCTGTATGTCCTGCAAGCCGCGCCCCAAGGGGTCGGTTACGTTGCCCTGCGTATCTGCATACAACGCATTGATTGTAAAATCCCGCCGCGCTGCGTCCAGTACTATGTTTTCGGTAAAGTGAACGCTTTGCGGGCGATGCACCCCGCCCCGCCCATAGCTGTCGCTGCGAAAGCAGGTGTATTCATAGGTGTACTCTTCTTCGCCATAGTTTTGGTGAATGACCACAGTGCCCAAGCCATAGGCGCGCTCTGTCACCCAAAAATCCTTGTTGCCAAGGGCTTGCAGCAGCTGCGCGTGCACAGGGGCGCACACATCAATATCTGTAATGGGCAGCCCCAGCAGCTTGTTGCGCACATAGCCACCCACCAAATAAAGCGGCTGCCCCGTGCCGGCAAACCAGTTGCCCAATGCTTTTATTCTGGGTTCTGTACTAATCAAAGATGGTCTCTCCCGTAAAAACATATTCCGCAGGCCCTGTCATAAACACATTTCCACTTGGCGATATCTCTATTTGCATTTCCCCCGTTTCCAGCAAAATGCGTACTTTGTTGTCGGTTAGTCCTTTTTTGTGGGCAATTTCCGCCACGCTGCAACAGCCGGTGCCGCAGGCCAATGTGCGACCCACGCCGCGCTCCCAAGTGCGCACGCGAATGGTGCCACGGTCTAGTATTTGTGCAAAATTCACATTTGTTTTTCGGGGGAAAATAGATGCGGTTTCTATTTTCCTGCCCAGCTCGGCCACTTCTTCATCCGCAATTGTGCCAAACATCACTGCATGTGGCACACCCAGCAGCACGCTGGATAGCGCAAGCTGCCTGCCGTCTATTTCCAAAGTATAGTTCAGCGCATCCTCGGCCAGCACAGGAATGCTTTCCGGCGCATAGTTGGGCAAACCCATATCCACACGCACACCCACCACTTTTTTATTCTCTATTTGCAGGCATGGCTTCATAATGCCTGCCAGCGTTTCTATTTTCATTTCTTCCTTGCGAATAATGCCCCTGTCGTATAGGTAGCGGGCAAAGCAACGTATGGCATTGCCACACATTTCCGCTTCGCTGCCATCGGCATTAAAAATGCGCATTTTTACATCTGCAATTTTGGAATGAGCCACCACCACCAAGCCATCCGCACCCACGCCCAACCGCCTTTTGCACAGCCGTTTGGCACTGGGCACATAGTCTTCCATATATTCCTGGGTAATTATAAAATCGTTGCCCAGTCCGTGCATCTTTGTTATTTTCAAACCATACACCGCCTTTGTTTCACAGATTGTACACAATATTATACTACAAAACTGGCATAAATGTGTTATAATGTTCGTGTTTATACTGTTCTCTATTAGAGATTGGTAGGATATGGTGATTGATCTGTTTAAAAGGGGAGCTTTATGTATTTTAAACCCGCACGCCGAAGAAGAATGGGCACGCGTACTATCATTATTATTGCTGCGGCAGCCGCGGCGGGCGCATTTGCGTTGTTGTATTTTTTGGGCATCATACCATCGTTCAAATTTACCAGCAATGTACAAGCGCTGGATTTTGCTTTGCCGGAAACTGTTTCGGCAAATAAAAATGGCATATTGTACAATCAAAACAACACCCTGCATTTGATAGATGCGGAGGGCAAAGAGCACTGGAGCCTGAATTTGGAGCTAAGCGATGCAAGCACTGCCACCTCTGAAGAGTTAATTGTAAACTATGTAGGCAAAACGGTGCAGGCAATGCGCTACAGCAAGGAACAACTGTTCAAAACTTCGCTGGATAGCAACATTGTAAAAGCGGCGGCCGGTAAAAACACAGTGGCCGTGCAAACCACTGCCCAAAGTGATACGGATGGCACGCTTCGCTACCTGCATCTGTTTAATATAAGCGGGGAACGCATAGGGCAAATAGACTCCCTAAGCGACAAGCAAATCATTGACTTTGGGTTTTATGGTGAAAGCGACATGTTCTGGGTGCTGGCGCTGGATGTATCGGGTGTGGTTCCTGCATCCGAAATCATCACATTCAAGCCGGATGGCAGCCCCACCACCACCATATTAATTAGTTCCGAAATTGTGGAGAGGGTATTTGTGACGGATAGCACTATTTTTGCCAGCGGTACGAATACGCTTTCTTCCTTTACGTATTTTAGTACCAAGCAGGCGGAGCAGCCGGTATTTGGCTGGAAGGCAGCAGCCAGCAGCGCGCAGCCCGCAGCAGTAAAGCTGGCCTTCATTCCGCGTACAAAGTCTACCGAAATAGATGCAGCGCGTGTTTACTCGGCAGACCTATCTATGGTGCACATACGGTTGCCCCGCAATGTGTTCTCTGTTGCCGTTACGCAGAATCGTCTGTATGCATTTTCAGCAGAAACAGTATACATTTATACAATGGATGGCACGCTGGAGAAACAGCTTTCGCTGGATGCGCCCATTACGCGTGCACAGCAGCTTTCGGATACCACTGCAGTGCTGTGGGACAACCAAAAAAGCTATATTATGAGCCTAAGCTAAGCGATGTCCTTTGGGCGGGCAGTGGCATAGGGAACGAACAGACCGTTTTTTTCGTCTAAAGAACAGAGTTGCAAATGCAACGGGAAAAGAGCTTCGTAAATGAACTATTTGAATATATTTTTGCTGGTTTTAATAGGCGTTTACATACTGCAAGGGTTCCACAAGGGATTCCTTATTTCGCTGGGGAACACCATAGGTATGGGCATTTCCTGGTTGATTGGTTTTTTGTTTGGCCCCTTGATGTCGCAAGCCATTGCCAAGGGTTCGTTCTATAAATTTCTATTAAACTTTACCGAGGGCTCTGCCCGCATTTACGACCAAACCCAAGGAAGCCAGTTTGTAGCGCAGCTTTCCGCGCATCAAATACACGAAATTGTTGCGCAATCGGCAGATTCGCTGCCCCATCCCTTTCAAACATTAATAGAATACAACATGAATAACTTGGTGTTTCAGCCCAATGGCTACGCCACAGTTGCAGAATATTTTGATTACACCATTGCCAATGTGGTGGTAAACATCTTGGCGTTTTTAATTATTTACATATTGGCACGGGTGATTATTGCATTGGTGCTAAATACGGTAAACTATGCCTCTCCATTGCCTGTGCTAAAGCGCTTTGACGGGCTGGCAGGCGGCGGCGTGGCTTTTGTGCGCGGGTGGCTGGATATGTTCACCATCACACTCATCATTCCGGTTATTCTTATTTCCATGCCGGTAAACATACCCTTGTTTTCGGATGTTATTTTCGGTTCGGATATTGCATCCTATTTCTATCACAACAATTTCCTGTTGGAACATATGTCCGGTATTTTGTAATATCAATACTATTCTTGGTGTTCTTTTTCCTTTTGTTTGCGTTCAAATTCTTCAAAGGCTATTTTTTGATCCAGCAGTTTTATTTTTTCGTTCTGCTGCGATATTTGTATAGACATTAAGAATATTTTCAGCAAAAGTATGGCAATGATAAATAGCAGTATAAAGTTAAACGGTGTTTGAATGCCAATTAGGGCGGAAAGGAATACCGCAATGCCGGGGAATACCGCAAGTATTATTAATAAAATAGCAAAGATAATCCAAAAGATGGAGTCTACAATTTGCATTTTGGAGGCGCGTATTTTTGCCAATACATAAATAAGTACCAATACGGAAACCACAATCATTGTAACGGAAAGCTCCATAGGCATTAGTGTTCACGCTCCTTCCTGAAGCCCTGAATAAAAACAATGGAAATGCACATACGCAACATAAAAAACACAGAGCGACTAAACGTAAAGTAGCTTTTGCCCTGTGTGCGTTCGTTCATTTCCACCTGTATTTCGGTTAGCTTGGCACCATGGCGCACAAAATAGGCCCAAGTGTCTGGCTCTGCACCGCAGTTGGGGTTCTTGGCCACCCGTTCCATAATGCTGCGCCGCACCATTCGCAGGCCAGAGGTAGGGTCGGTAAAGCGCACGCCTGTGGTCATCTTAAAAAAGAAACTGATGATAGAGCTGCCCGCCTGCCTTAGGCTGCCCCCTTTTTTTTCCGTTAAAAAGCGAGATCCCACAACAATATCGTAGCCTTCTTTTAGCTTTTCCAGCATAAGGGGCAAATATTCCGCATTGTGCTGCCCATCCCCATCGAAGGGCACAGCCGCGTCGTATCCCTTGGCATAGGCATATTTCATGCCGGTTTGAAACACACCGTCCAGCCCTAGGTTTACCGGCAGGGAAATACAAGGGAAGCCCCGTTTTTCGCAAACTTGAGCCGTGTTATCGGTAGAGCCGTCGTCTATAATAACATAGTCATACTCTGGGCAGTGCTTTTGCAAATTTTCTACCGTGCTTTCTATATTCAACGCTTCGTTGTAGGCCGGTATAAAGACAAGCAGTCTCAAGTGTTTTCCCCCGTTCGTTTCCACTGTTTTCTATAGTAGTATAGCGGCACGGGCTGTTTTTTGCAAGCGCACTGCACGCGGTGGGCTACACAGCACCCATAGGCAAAACGGACGCGGGGTCTGTAATGGAATTAATTTTAATGGCGTAGGAATCTTTCTTGCGAATATCCTCGTCTGTAATTAGGTGCACGTCCAGTAAAGAATCCGCTTCGTAGCCTGTTCGCAAAAAGTTAATTTTGGCCAGCGCCTTGCTCCATCCGTCCAGCCACAGCAACAGTTTGGTTTTTTGGCCTTCATCCCCTACAAAGTGAACCAGCAAATCTATATCGCTGCCCATGCCCGCGGTTTGGTCATCTGTACTGCCAAACAGGTACATGCCCGCTACCCCCAGCGCCTGTGCATCTATTTCCCTTGCAATCTGTTCTGCCATATATTGCCGCCAACGCCAGTGGCGGTCTTTTCCGCCCTCGTTCCAGTCTACATCTGCACACTTTTCGTAGCTTGCTTCCGCTTCGCTGGGCACATTTTCCGCACCGGATAAAAAGCCCACGGCCTTTTCCAGCTGGGCATTCATATACAAAAACAATTGCTTTCCATAGCCGGACTGAGCAAGGTCTATTACCCGCAGCGCATTCGAAAGGTGCGCATACTGCGGCAGCAGTTTTTCCAGCAAATTGTCTGCATTTTCAAAAAACGTATGCTTGAATACATTGCCCGGCTGGTCTGGGTACAGTGGCAAATAGGCAATGTTGGATTCCACCAGATCCTGAAAAAAGTGAGTGCCAAAAGAGAGCTCTGGCACATAGGAATGCTTTTCTCTGGCAATTTCTATCATAGCGGCGGTGTTGCAAATATCCGCATAGGTTACGCGCACGCCCAGCTGAATATCGCCACGGCTGCCCCAGCGCCCGGGGCCCATTAAAATGTATTTGCGGTTGGGCAATATGTCGTTTAGCTGCCCCACGGCTTTGCCCACAGCCAAAAGTTCCTCGCGGCTTTCCAAATTGCTATAGCCCTCTGCATCCACATACACAATATAGCGAATGCCCTCCAGCCGCCCATCGTTGATAAAGCGGTTGGCGGTAAACAGAACATCTTTCGCAGGCAAGTTTTTGGGAATGGGAGCCGCTTCGTTTTCGCTGCCCCGCCCCATAGGGCGGCATTGCAGTAGCACCAGGTTTTGGCCATCGTAAGCAAATTCAATATCCACAGGCACCCGCATTTTTTCGCTAAGCACGGCCAGCATGCGGTTGATGGTGGCTGGCAAGTCGGTATTGGCAAGGATGCCCTCGAAGGTAATCACCATGTCGTCCCTTTGGGGCGATAGTTCGAATGCGTTTTTCACCTGCATATATTCGGGATGGTATACGGATACCAGCTTGTTTAAGCCGGGCATTTCGTTGCCCCATTCCTTTAAAAATTCTTCTGCATACACCGTTTCAAAGCGTTTTTCGTCCAGATTTATCAGGTCTATATATTTGGGGGCATAGTGCTTTATATCTGCGGGGTTTTGGTTTACCCGCAGCCCCGGCTGGCCGGGTGAAAACAGCACGGGGTAGTCGTCGTTCACCCTATCTACCGCGCGTGTTCCCAGCCCCATTACCATTCGAACCAGCCCGCCCTCGCGCGTAACGCGCGGTGCCCACCTAAGCGGGTTTTGGGAAAAGGCCACGCCCGCAAACATTGGCATATAGTAGGGGCCAACCTTTCTGCCCACCACTTCCTGTATCAGTATGCCCATGCGTTCCGGGTAGTGCAGCAGCTTGCGCCCAATGCGGTACTGAATGGAATCGGGATTGTACTGGGAGGAATACACCTCTAAAATAGCGTCTATCAAATCTTCCAGTCTCTGTTGCTTGGGACCTTGGTTGGGTAAAAACAAGCTTTTGTATTTTCCGCTAAACACGGCATTTACCCGGTCTTCCAATAAAGACGAGGAACGCACTATAATGGGAGTTTCGCCCAAGTCGTCCAGCAGCAGGCTAAGCATTTGAATGATGTGTGGGGAAAGCCGCCCATTTTTTATTTTGGATACCACATTGTCGTAGGTAATGCGCAGATGAGAGATGGAGTTGTACTTGTAGGCATGCATTTCGTCCATATGATTGTAGCGCAAAAATTCACTAAATTGATCCGCAGCCAAAAACCAGGAACGAGGTGTTTTTATGTCGGCCAGCAGCGGCTCTGTTTTGGCAGCGTGCTTTAAAATTTGCTGGGCAATAAACAGCCCTGCACTTTTGCCACCAATGTTTCCATCGCTTTTGGCAGTGCCAATAATATGCTCCATTATGAGCTCAAAGTCCTCTATTACCAAATTGTCTTGAATGAGATGCAGCAGGTTTTCATCCGTAGTTAAAAAGCGATGCGCCAACTCTATAATCAGCCAAGTTTCCGTGGGGGAATTTACATGTTTGCCCACCACCTGTGTGTAGCTTTTTATGGCTTCCAGAATATCGCTAACGGCTGCGTCCTTGTCGCCCACGGTTTTCACTAGGGAGAACACTCTGTCCTCGTGTACCCAGCCGTTCACCAGCTCGTATACCTCTGCACTGGGCAAAAAGGAGGTTGCTTTGGAAATCAGCTTTTTGCTAAGTTCCAGAGCGTCTTGTGCATCCTTTTTGGGCAGGGGGGTATTTACCTCGCCATAGGTTTGCACTTCCTCCCAAGAGGTATCCTTTAAAAAGGCGTTAAATGCATCTTTGTGGTTGTCGAAATGATCCTTTAGATAGAAGTACAGATGTTCGCCAATGCGAGCCAGCATTTGTGGGTTTACCCGTTGCAGCATATCAAACACAATGGCTAGCTCCCGCTGAGAATTTAGCACCAATAGGGATATGCGCCCCGCCACTGCATTTAGCATTTTTATTTCGCTATCCAGCAACGCAGGTTCTTCCCCTTCTATTTCGCCAGGCAAATAGCCCACTTTTATACTGCCAATAGGCCAGTTGTCAATTAGAATAGTGCTTTCATGCGCTTGCCTAGCAATGGGGAAGTCCTGTAGCTGGTAGGTGTTTTCATTCAACGTAATTTGAATGCGGCAAACCTGTGGGTAGGTAAAACCACCCGGCAGGATGCGCACCAGCTGCTCCATAGCGGCGGGGATGGCCAGCTGCTTGTTTTGCAGCACCTCATCCACAGCATACATACACTCCAGTTCTTTTGCCCGTTCGGCAAGTATCCATGTATCGTCTCTGTTCATAAAATACCACCTAAAAAATAAACTTTGTTGCAGTTCGGTTACTTTTCTATTTGGATTTTTGTACTATGATGCACATAGGGGCACAGCATCTTTTGTTTCAAATGCAGCACCCCTTTGCCTGTTTATTTAATTGTAAGGCTATCTTGCAACATATGCAAGGCGTAACTGGAAAATAATGCATTTATTTCCTGTGCCAACTTGCCGATATAATGAAATGTTATACCGATTCCAGATAGAAATACCGCAAAAGCAATATTTCTATCACTGCCATACGGCAGATTCAAAATACAAAGTATTTTGGATGAAATTAGTATTACACCCAACCACGCAGCTTCACAGCGTTGGACACGCGGGTGATGGCTATTACATAGGCTGCATCCCGCAATGTCATTTTCTTTTCCGCTGCCAAATCATACACAGCGTCGAAAGCGTTGGTCATAGCGTAATCCAGTTTTTCCAGCACTTCTTCCTTGCTCCAGAAGTAGTTCATATTGCACTGCACCTGCTCGAAATAGCTGCAGGTAACGCCGCCGGCATTTGCCAAGAAATCTGGAATTACCACTATGCCGCGATCCCGCAGCGGTTCGTCACAGTCGGGAGTGGTGGGGCCATTGGCTGCCTCGCAAATAATTTTTACACTTTTGGGCAATGTGGTAAGGCTGTGGGGTGTAATTTGGTTTTCCAGCGCAGCGGGAATCAGTATATCCACTTCCTGCGTTAGCCAATCATCACCGGGCAGCAGCTCGTAGCCCAATTCCTGCGCCTTATTCTTGTCTATACCGCCAAAGGAATCTTTTATGCTTACCAGCTCTGCGATGTTGCAGCCATCCAGCTTGCGGAAGGTATACGATTTTGCATCGTCATGATCCCAACTGGAAACGGCAACCACCTTGCCACCCAGCTGTGTATAAAGCTGAGCTGCATATTCGGCCACATTGCCAAAGCCCTGAATGCTGGCTGTTGTGGCATTGGCAGGAATATTCATTTTGCGCAGCAGCTCGCGTAGGATATAAATGACGCCAAAGCCTGTGGCCTCTGTACGCCCCAGCGAACCGCCCATGCCCACGGGCTTTCCTGTAATCACCCCGGGGTAGTGCGCGCCTGCCAGTGTTTCGTACTCGTCCATCATCCAAAGCATGTGCTGTCCATTGGTCATTACGTCTGGCGCGGGAACATCTACATTGGGCCCCAGCTGGCTAAACAACTGGCGCACATAGCCGCGGCACAGGCGCTCTTGCTCGGCAAGCGTTAGGTTGTGCGGGTTGCAAATAACGCCACCCTTGCCGCCGCCCAGCGGAATATCCACCACTGCACACTTCCATGTCATCCACATGGAAAGCGCACGCACGGTATCCGCGGTTTCGTGAGGGTGAAAGCGTATGCCGCCCTTGGCGGG
>CAZQBV010000087.1:0-12045 GCA_964592125.1 uncultured Christensenella sp. | reverse complement strand
ACTCGAACCCCGGACACCCTGATTAAGAGTCAGGTGCTCTAGCCAACTGAGCTAATCACCCATGAGACACCGTTATATAGTATCTTATTTTTATTCTTTCGTCAATATTTATATACAAATTATTTATGCTAAATCTATCTTTTCACAAAACCAAAAGTTAAAAAGACCCAAAAGCTCATTTTTCCATAGCTCTCGGGTCTTTATAACACCGATTCAATTAGTCAGTCTGACCACCTGTTATCTTAGCCACCATGCTTTTCGGCACTGGCTCATAGTGGTCAAATTGCATGGTAAAGGTACCCCTGCCCTGCGTTCTGGAACGCAAGTCCGTAGCATAACCAAACATTTCGGAAAGCGGCACCATGGAACGTACAATCTGTCCGCCACCACGCGCCTCGTTCCCTTCTATACGGCCACGACGGGCGTTCACATTGCCCATTACATCGCCAAGGTATTCTTCCGGCACTACAATTTCCACCTTCATCATGGGTTCCAAAAGCACTGCTCCTGCTTTTGCAAAAGCATCTTTCACAGCCATAGAACCCGCAATTTTAAATGCCATTTCCGACGAGTCAACTTCATGATAGGAGCCATCCAACAATGTTACCTTAAAGTCCATCACCTCGAAGCCACCCACAAGACCGCTCTTTGCAGCTTCTTGTATACCGGCATCCACTGGAGCAATGTATTCTTTGGGTATGGAACCACCCACAATTTTGCTTTCAAACAAATAACCAGCACCCGGCTCCTGCGGCTCAACATGTATTTTAACATGACCGTACTGGCCTTTACCACCAGACTGACGTACATATTTTCCTTCAGCATCCACACTCTTGGTAATGGTTTCGCGGTATGCAACCTGTGGTTTGCCCACTGCTGCTTCCACCTTAAACTCACGCAACATACGGTCTACAATAATTTCCAAATGCAGCTCACCCATACCAGCAATAATGGTTTGGCCTGTCTCCTCATCCGTATATGCCTTAAATGTTGGATCTTCCTCCGAAAGCTTTTGCAATGCAACAGACATTTTTTCTTGGCCTGCTTTTGTTTTCGGCTCTATTGCAACCTGAATAACCGGCTCCGGGAACACCATGGATTCCAAAATAATTTGCTGTTTGTCATCACACAGCGTGTCACCTGTGCCCACATCCTTAAAGCCTACTGCAGCAGCAATATCGCCTGCTTCCACCTCATCCGCTTCTTCACGATGGTTGGCATGCATACGCAGTATTCTGCCTATTCTTTCGCGTTTCCCCTTTGTAGAATTATATACATAGGAACCACTTCTCACTTTTCCGGAATACACGCGGAAAAATGCCAGCTTGCCCACGAATGGATCTGCCATAATTTTAAATGCCAATGCAGAGAACGGCCCATTTACATCTGGTGCACGCTCAATCACTTCGTCTGTGCCCGGTTTTGTTCCCTGAATTGGAGGGATATCCAGCGGCGAAGGCATTAGTTCAACAATTTTATCCAACAGGGGCTGCACGCCCTTGTTTCTGTAAGCACTACCGCAACAAACCGGAATAATCTTTCCTGCAATTGTTCCCTTACGCAAAATCTTTATAATTTCCTCGCTAGAGATATCATCTCCCGCAAAATATTTCTCCATGATCGTTTCGTCTTGATCCGCCAATGCTTCTATCAAACTCTCACGATATTCATCGGCCATTTCACGCATATCTTCAGGAATGTCAATAATTTCATACTTCATCCCCGTTGCATCTTCCTTCTCATACACGCGAGCCTTCATTTCCACTAAATCTACAATACCACAGAATGTGTCCTCCAAGCCAATAGGAAGCTGAACAGGAACTGCATTTGCGCCCAAACGCTCCTTTATCATATCCACTACATTGTAAAAATCTGCACCCATGATATCCATCTTGTTTACAAAAGCCATGCGCGGCACATGGTAACTCTCCGCTTGACGCCAAACAGTTTCCGATTGTGGCTCTACACCACCCTTTGCACAGAATACAGCCACTGCGCCATCCAGCACGCGTAATGAGCGCTCCACTTCTACAGTAAAGTCTACGTGACCAGGGGTATCTATAATGTTTATCTGGCAACCATTCCACTGTGTTGTAGTTGCAGCAGAAGTAATTGTAATACCACGCTCCTGCTCCTGCTCCATCCAGTCCATAACAGCATTGCCATCATGCGTATCACCTAATTTATAAGTTCTCCCTGTATAAAATAATATACGCTCTGTTGCAGTAGTCTTTCCAGCGTCAATATGCGCCATAATTCCAATATTTCTTACTTTTTCCAGAGGAAATTTCTCAGCCATCTTCGTTCCTTTCTCTTCGCTTATAAACCATATTATACCGGCTTTATTCCGGTTGTTCTCTACTCCACATACTCTTAATTGCGCATTGCAAGCATTACACGCTGCCGTGTGTTCGCACACTGTTACACAATATATTCTAGCTCTTAACGGTGAAAAAGGGCTAACAGCCCTTTTTCACCGCACTTCTATATTTTAACCTTTTTTGTTCAATTAAACACTTTTTATTCATAAAATGTTAATCATTTCCTAGGCAAAAGTATTTAGAACGTATGCTTAGAGCAATTTTCTATATGCAATACATCAAATACCATTACCAGCGATAATGGGCAAATGCACGGTTGGCTTCTGCCATCTTATGCATATCCTCACGCCGCTTTACACTGGCACCAGTATTGTTTACTGCATCCATAATCTCATTGGCAAGTCTTTGGCTCATGGTACGTTCACCACGTTTTTGAGAAAACAACACCAACCAACGAATAGCAAGTGTTTGCCGTCTTTCCGGGCGAACTTCCATTGGCACTTGATAAGTGGCACCACCTACCCGACGAGCCTTTACTTCCAAAACAGGCGTAATGTTCTCCATTGCCTGTTCAAAAACCTCATTGGCATCTTTGCCAGTCTTCTCTTTAATTATATCGAACGCATCATAACAAATCCTTTGAGATGTACCTCTTTTGCCGTCTACCATCAGCTGGTTAATCAGCTTGGTTACAACAACACTGTTATACATGGGATCCGCAATTATTTCGCGTTTTGGTACTCCACCACGTCTTGGCATAACAATTCTCCTTTATTTCTTGGGTTTCTTCGTACCGTAGCAAGATCTAGACTGCTTACGGTCTGCAACACCTGCGGTATCCAATGCACCACGAACAATATGGTACCTCACACCGGGCAAATCTTTTACCCTGCCGCCACGAATTAACACAACACTATGCTCTTGCAAGTTGTGGCCAATACCGGGTATGTAGGCTGTTCCCTCCATACCATTTACAAGGCGAACCCTTGCTATCTTACGCAAAGCCGAGTTAGGCTTTTTAGGCGTCATTGTTCTAACTGCCAAACATACACCCCTCTTTTGTGGGCACTGTTTCAATATAGGTGAGTTTGATGTACTCTGTTGCGATTTTCTACCCTGCTTTACAAGCTGGTTAATGGTAGGCATATACGCACCTTCCTTTCGTAATCTAAAAATATAATATTGTGAAATTCTCCGCAACCCATGTAGAGAATGTTGTTATCACTTCAGTATCCCGGCACAAGCTGCTGATACCTCTATGCCGCACACTTCACCCAACTCCCCCATGGAGCTAGCCTCCAGTACATTGATATCCTTGCTGCCTATTGCCTGCTTAATTTTGTCTTTTAGGTGTTCCTCAGCATCATCTGCAATATACACACATGCTACTGTGTCGGCATCCAGCTCTCGTAAAAGCTGTTTTAGCCCAACCACCTTTTTTTCAGCATATTTTAGTTCATCTAACATAATTTACCTGCGCCATTTCTTAAACACGCGCCTAAACATAATACCACTCAAATATTCATGTTGTCAAGTGAAATATCCTCTTCTTTGGCGCTATCCACTTTCCCTTTTCTAACCATTCTGCTGAACTGCTTTTTCTTGGAAAAGGACACCCTTGGCATTCCGTTGTTCATCTGAAAGAAAAACCAACCCTTGTTCAACATAATTGCCACTGTAGGAATTTCAGCCAAATCCATTTTTACTGTTTTTGACATTTTCTTGAAATATGCCAAATACGCATTTTTACCTACATAAAAGCCCGCAACTCCCATCAGTACAAGAAAAATAATTGGCAACAAAGCAAAAATATTAAACATTGGTTGTGCAATTGCTGGAATTAAAAGCAACACAATGCCAATCACAATACCCAAAACCAGTCCACCAATTTGTATAAAATCTGCAATACGAAACGCTTTCTTACACTTGTTGCACACAGATGCCTGTACACTCACCAAGGATCCCACAGGCGTTCTCACTTTTTTACCTAAACCAAAAAACATACCCTTTGCATAAAAAGGCTCAGGATTTGCCATCTCAAATACCGCATATTCTGTTGCTTTTTCTATTTTACCTTTGCAAAACTGGCAGTCTTCTGATTCGTGCAGAGCATCAAAATTATGGGGAAGCAAAGACAAGGTATCCTTCCACCTGTCTCTTGCTTCCTCTTTTTGCTCATCGTTTTTTAATGTGCCAATATAGCAGCGCTCACAGCCAACACGGCCAGATAGCCAATAACACAAATCACTGTTTACGCAAAGGCAATTTTCGTCCAGTTCGCGCATTTCTCCATCCACTTCAAATGCTTTCATTCAATCCCCTACAGGTCCAAGCCTACGCCAATGTCATCTATTTCTGTATTGCCACCAAACTGTCCAGATATTCCGTCATTTACCACATTAGAAATTACATCTATATTCTTATAGCGCTTCATGCCGGTACCTGCCGGAATTAGCTTGCCTATAATAATATTTTCCTTCAGCCCAAGAAGCGGATCAACCTTGCCCTTTATTGCAGCCTCAGTCAACACGCGCGTTGTCTCCTGAAAGGATGCCGCGGAAAGGAAGCTGTTTGTGGAAAGAGAAGCTTTTGTAATGCCCAACAGCACACGCGAAGCCGTTCCCGGCTCTTTGCCCTCTGCCAACATCTTTTCGTTTTCCTTATCAAAACGGAAAATATCCACCAGCTCTCCTGGCAACATCGATGTGTCCCCACAGTCTTCTATCTTACACTTTTTCAGCATTTGGCGTATTATAATTTCAAGATGCTTATCCGAAATTTCAACACCCTGCATACGATATACAGCTTGTACCTCTTTCAAAAGATACTCCTGCACACCCTTTACACCCTTAATTTTCAGTATATCATTCGGGTTTACTGGGCCGCCTGTCAGCGCATCGCCCGCTTCCACCATATCGCCATCATATACACGCATCCGCGAACCATAGGGTATTGCATAGGTCTTTGCTTCACCCGCTTCATTCGCTATCGTTATTTCACGTTTTTTTCGTGTGTCATTCAGCGTCGCTTTACCAGCAATTTCTGTAATAATAGCGTTTCTTCGTGGTTTCCTCGCCTCAAACAACTCTTCTACACGTGGCAAACCTTGGGTGATATCGTCTCCTGCTACACCGCCCGCATGGAAAGTACGCATGGTAAGCTGTGTGCCCGGCTCTCCAATAGACTGTGCGGCAATTACGCCCACTGCCTCACCAATGTCCACAGGATTTCCCGTTGCCATGTTAGAGCCATAACACTTGGCACATATACCATACTCACTCTTACAAGAGAATACAGAACGCACCATCATTTCCTTTACGCCCGCCTTGGTAATTGCTTCAGCCAATTCGTTTGTAATCATTTCATTCACTTTTGCAATCACAGTACCATCTTCGGCCACAACTTCTGCTGCTGTATAGCGCCCTCTTATTCTGTCTTCCATTGGCTCAATAATCTCTTTGCCATTGGTCAAATCACTTGTGGGCACACCCTGTACTTGCTCTCCTAACGTTTCAAAGCAGTCAATTTCGCGAATAATTACGTTATGCGAAACGTCTACCAAACGACGGGTCAGGTATCCGGAGTCAGCCGTCCTAAGTGCCGTATCTGCCAATCCCTTTCTCGCACCATGTGTGGAAATAAAGAATTCCAGCACTGTCAACCCCTCACGGAAGTTAGCGCGAATGGGTATAGGAATAATTTTACCATTCGGGTCTGCCATCAATCCACGCATACCAGCCAGCTGCCTTATCTGGTTGGTGGAACCACGCGCACCGGAATTTGCCATCATATAAATAGGATTAAAGCGATCCAAGCTCTTCATTAGTGCTTCAGTCACCTTACCAGTGGTTTCCTCCCAAATGCGAATGGCATTGTCTTCCTGTTCCGATGCAGTCAACAGGCCACGGCGGAACTGCTTTTCTATGGCCACAACCTCAGATTCCGCATTATCAATAAATTGTTTCTTTTCTTTCGGAATTTTAATATCCGAAACCGAAACCGTAATTGCGCCTATCGTAGAATAATGGAAACCCAGTTTTTTCACCTCGTCCAATACGTGAGATGTTTTCGTGGGACCCAATTTTGCAAAGCAAAGGTCTACAATTTTACCAATTTGCTTTTTATCCACCAATGTATCTACTTCAAGCTTCAATTCATTTTCGGGAATAGAGCGATCCATGTAGCCCAAATCTTGTGGAATCGCCTGGTTGAAAATCACACGGCCTGCTGTTGTTTTTATAATGCCCTGCTTCATCACACCGTTGATCTCTTTTTCTACACGAATATTCACCTGTGCCTGCAAATCAATGCTGCCTGTATGATATGCCAGTATTGCTTCATCGGGCGTAGCAAAGAAGCTGCCCTCACCCTTTGCACCATCCCTTTGAATGGTTAGATAGTAAGAGCCTATTACCATATCCTGCGTTGGCGACACCACCGGTCGGCCATCCTGAGGCTTCAGTATATTATTCGCCGCCAGCATCAAAAACCGGGCTTCTGCCTGCGCTTCTACAGAAAGCGGCACGTGCACAGCCATTTGGTCACCGTCAAAATCCGCATTGTATGCAGTACAAGCCAATGGATGCAGTTTTAGTGCTTTACCTTCCACCAATACTGGTTCAAATGCCTGAATGCCCAACCTATGCAGCGTAGGTGCACGGTTTAACAACACCGGATGCCCCTTAATCACTTGCTCCAGCACATCCCACACCTCGGGGCGTACTTTTTCCACCATACGTTTAGCAGATTTTATATTATGGGCAAAGCCCTCTTCCACCAGCTTTTTCATTACAAATGGCTTAAATAGCTCCAGTGCCATCTCTTTGGGAAGACCACATTGATACATCTTTAGCTCCGGCCCTACTACAATAACGGAACGACCGGAATAATCCACACGTTTTCCCAACAAGTTTTGACGGAAACGCCCCTGCTTACCACGCAACATATCGGAAAGCGACTTCAATGGGCGGTTGCCCGGGCCTGTTACTGGCCTTCCACGCCTTCCATTATCAATCAGCGCATCCACAGCCTCTTGTAGCATACGTTTTTCATTGCGCACTATAATATCCGGTGCACGCAATTGCAGTAGCCTGCTAAGGCGGTTATTGCGGTTTATCACACGGCGATACAAGTCGTTTAAATCAGAAGTGGCAAAACGTCCACCATCCAGCTGCACCATTGGGCGCAGTTCTGGCGGTATTACCGGCACCACATCCACAATAATCCATTCAGGTTTATTGCCGGACGAACGGAATGCCTCCACAACCTCCAGTCGCTTTATGGCGCGAATGCGCTTCTGGCCTGTTGAAGTTTTCAGTTCTTCCCGCAGTTCTTTGGAGTTTGCTTCCAAATCCACCTGCTGCAGAAGTACTTTTACAGCTTCTGCACCCATACCTGCAGAAAACGAATCCTCACCAAAACGAGATTGCGCTTCCCAATATTCTTTGTCCGTTAAAAGCTGTTTGTATTCCAAACCAGTCTCGCCCGGATTGGTTACTACAAACGAAGCAAAATACAATATCTTCTCCAACGAACGGGGCGACATATCCAGCAGCAAACCCATGCGAGATGGAATGCCTTTAAAATACCAGATGTGAGATACTGGCGCAGCCAGCTCTATATGTCCCATACGCTCACGACGCACTTTTGCGCGGGTTACTTCCACACCACACTTGTCGCAGACAATGCCTTTGTACCGTATCCTTTTGTAACGGCCACAATGGCACTCCCAATCTTTAGTGGGGCCAAAAATGCGTTCACAGAAAAGCCCATCTTTTTCCGGTTTCAACGTACGGTAGTTAATTGTCTCTGGCTTTTTTACCTCACCATGAGACCACTCCCTTATCTTTTCCGGAGACGCCAACCCTATCTGTATTGAATCAAATGTGCTGAGTTCAAACAAGTAAACTCCACTTCCTTTCTGAATTGAGAACTTTTATCAAACAGGCAAGTTGCCTGCAAATTTCCATACTGCCTAGTTATTATACGTCATCGTCGTCATCCGTATCTATAACGGATGTATCAATTTCTGTACCAATATCCAGGTCATCATCGTCTATATCAGGCAAAATACTGTCATCATTAAAGCTATCAAAATCTATCTCATCTTCTTCAATAAGTCCAATATCCGGCAAGTCCAGCTCGTCCAAAGACAGGTCTTCTATGTCTTCAATCACCATGTTATCGGTATCCAAATCACCTTTTTCTTCGGGCAAGTCTTCCACTCCGGCAATATTAATATCCATAGACAAACCATCATCATCGTCCGTGTCTTTCATCTTAATTTCGCCACGGTCTTCCGAAAGCACTTTTATATCTAAGCACAAGCTCTGCATTTCTTTTATCAAAACCTTGAATGATTCAGGAACACCCGGTTCCGGTATGTTTTCGCCTTTCACAATCGCTTCATAGGTTTTCACACGACCCATTACGTCATCCGACTTCACAGTTAATATTTCCTGCAATGTATTGGATGCACCATATGCCTCCAGTGCCCAAACTTCCATCTCTCCGAAACGCTGGCCACCAAATTGGGCTTTACCACCCAATGGTTGCTGTGTTACCAAAGAGTACGGGCCAGTAGAACGCGCGTGTATCTTATCATCAACCAAATGATGCAGTTTCAATATGTACATGTACCCTACAGTCACTCGGTTCTCAAATTCTTCACCGCTTCGCCCGTCGTATAGCACCGTTTTACCATCCGGAGACAAACCATTCTGTTTCAAAAGCTCTTCAATGTCTTCCTCAGAAGCACCGTCAAATACAGGTGTAGCAATTTCTACCCCCTGTGCTTTCGCGGCCATGCCTAGGTGCACTTCCAGCACCTGCCCAATGTTCATACGGGAAGGTACGCCCAGCGGGTTCAGCACAATATCCAGCGGTGTGCCATCTGGCAGGAAGGGCATGTCCTCTTCCGGCAGTATGCGGGAGATAACCCCCTTATTACCATGGCGTCCAGCCATCTTATCACCAACCGATATTTTACGTTTCTGTGCAATGTACACACGCACCATCTTGTTTACACCAGCAGTCAGTTCATCCTTGTTTTCTCGTGTGAACACCTTCACATCAACAATAATGCCGCCCACACCATGAGGTACACGCAACGAAGTATCCCGAACCTCTCTGGCCTTCTCGCCAAAAATGGCACGAAGCAATCGTTCTTCGGCTGTCAGTTCCGTCTCCCCTTTGGGCGTTACCTTGCCCACAAGTATGTCACCACTACGCACTTCCGCACCAATGCGTATCACACCTGTTACATCCAAATCCTTCAGGGCATCTTCACCCACATTGGGAATATCCCTTGTTATTTCTTCCGGCCCCAGCTTGGTATCTCGTGCCTCAGCCTCGTATTCTTCAATATGAATAGAGGTTAAAACATCATCTTTTACAAGGCGCTCGGAAATGAGCATAGCATCCTCGTAATTGTAGCCTTCCCATGTCATAAAACCAATCAACAGGTTTTTGCCCAGTGCCATTTCGCCTTGGTCTGTAGAGGGGCCGTCCGCAATTACCTCACCCTCTTCCACACGCTGACCGTGGGACACAATAGGTAGTTGGTTGATACAGGTTCCTTGGTTGGAACGTGCAAACTTAATCAGTCTATACTCACTCTCCGTACCATCATCATGTGCAATCACTATCTTTTTGGCCGAAACCTGCTTTACTATACCCGCCTTCTTGGCAATCACCAATACGCCAGAGTCGTAAGCGGCTTTGTATTCCATACCTGTGCCAATAATAGGCGCTTCCGGCTTCATCAGCGGCACAGCCTGACGCTGCATGTTACAGCCCATCAACGCACGGTTAGCATCATCGTTCTCCAAAAAGGGAATCAGAGATGCCGCCACAGATACCAGCTGCTTTGGCGATACATCCATTGCATCCACTTCATCACGGGGAATTTCTACAATTTTTTCTTGCACACGGCTCATGGCACGTTCATTCAGAAAATGACCCGTGTCATCAATTGGCTCATTTGCCTGCGCCACAATCAGGTTGTCCTCTTCATCCGCAGTCATGTATGCCACTTGGCTTGTTACAATATCCTTTTTACGGTCAAAACGACGATAAGGTGTTTCTATAAATCCATATTCATTTATTTTCGCATAGGTAGACAACGAACCTATCAGGCCAATGTTCGGGCCTTCCGGTGTTTCTATCGGGCACATACGGCCATAATGGCTATGATGCACGTCACGCACGTCAAAGCTAGCACGATCTCTATTCAAGCCACCCGGCCCCAGTGCAGAAAGCCTTCTTTTATGCGTTAGCTCTGCCAACGGGTTTGTCTGATCCATAAACTGAGACAACTGAGAAGAACCGAAAAATTCCTTTATAGAAGCTGTCACCGGCCGAATGTTTATCAGGTTGCTTGGGGTTGCCACATCCATATCCTGAATGGACATTCTCTCCCGCACTACCCTCTCCAAGCGGGTCAATCCCACACGGATTTGGTTTTGCAAAAGTTCGCCTACAGAACGCAGACGACGGTTGCCCAAGTGGTCAATGTCATCCACAGAGCCCAGCCCATATTTTAATCCTAGGAAATAGTTTGCCGAAGCATATACATCCTCTTTAATAATATGTTTGGGTATCAACACATGCAGGTTTTCCTTTATGTGCTCTTTCAAAAGCTTCTTATCCCCGCCAAACTCGTTTAATATTTCTCTCAGTGCAGGGTAATACACTTTTTCGTTAATGCCTACAGTTTCCGGTTTGAAATCCAAATGCTTGGAGGCATCCACAAAGTGATTGCCATGCACACGCGCCACTGCTTCGCCCATCATTAGGTCTACAGTATTTATACCCGCATTTTCAATCGCAAGTGCATTCCTCTCGGAAATCAAGTCGCCCTCGGCCACTAGCAACTCGCCGGTTTCTTCATTGATTATGTTTTCCGCTGCAATTTGGTTCTGTATTCGCATTGCAATGGAAAGTTTTTTATTGAACTTATACCGGCCCACTCGTGCCAAATCATAGCGCTTGGCATCAAAAAACAGAGAATTCAAAAGTATATTGGCACTTTCCACCGTAGGCGGTTCGCCCGGGCGAAGCCTTTTATATACTTCTAGCAATCCCTCTTCCTGTGTGGTGGTATTGTCCTTCTTTATAGAGGCCTCTATGTTCTCATCCTCACCAAAGAAGTTGCGAAGGTCTATGTTGGTTCCCATACCCATCGCACGCATAAATACCGTAACAGGAAGTTTTCTGGTCCTGTCCACACGAATGTACATAATATCGTTGGAATCCGTCTCATACTCCAGCCATGCGCCACGGTTTGGAATCACTGTAGAGGTATACAGGTCTTTTCCTGCTTTGTCCTTTACAGTACCAAAATACACACCTGGCGAGCGCACCAGCTGCGATACAATAACACGCTCCGCACCATTAATAATAAAAGTGCCCTTTTCCGTCATTAGCGGAAAATCGCCCATAAACACTTGCTGTTCTTTTACTTCCCCAGTTTCCTTGTTCAAAAGACGCACTTGCACCTTCAGTGGGGCAGCATAGTTTACATCGCGTTCCTTGCATTCTTCTACAGAATACTTTGGCGTGTCCATAATTTGATAGTCTACAAACTCCAGTATTAAATTCTCTGTATAGTCTGTAATGGGGGAGATGTCGCGCAGTACGTCTCCCAACCCTTCTTCCAAAAACCGTTGATATGAGTTCTTTTGGATTTCAATTAAGTCCGGCATGTCCAGAACTTCCCTTATTT
>CAZQBV010000086.1:0-12539 GCA_964592125.1 uncultured Christensenella sp. | reverse complement strand
ATGGACAAGCTGATTGAGGATTTGCGGCGCAATGTGCCACAGGCAAGAGTGGCGGCAGCGCATGGGCAAATGGGCGAAGGCGAAATGGAACGTGTGGTTTCCGGATTTATAGAGGGGGACTACGATGTGCTGGTGTGTACCACCATTATTGAGAGCGGTATAGATATACCGCGGGTGAATACTATTGTGGTGTACGAAGCGGATAAATTTGGCCTTTCTCAACTTTATCAGTTGAAGGGACGTGTTGGGAGAGGAGACAAGGCATCCTATGCATATTTTACCTATTTGGGTGGCACAGTGATGAATGAGAACGCAGCCAAGCGACTGGCGGCAATTCGTGAATTTACACAGCTGGGCAGCGGCTATAAAATTGCCATGCGTGACTTGCAAATTCGTGGGGCAGGCAATATGCTGGGTGCGGAACAAAGTGGGCATATGGCTAGTGTGGGCTATTCCATGTATGTGAAGCTGATGAGCGAAGCGGTGAGCTTGGCACGCGGGAAAAAACTGGAGCCAGAGTTTGAAACGGCTGTGGAATTGAATGCACCCGCTTTTATTCCGGATTCCTACATTCGGGAACAAACGGACAAAATGGATATTTACCGCCTAATATCCAAAATAAAAAATCTGTCGGATGCCAAAGCCACTACAGTGGAAATAGCAGATCGCTATGGTAAACTACCAGTTGAGGTGAATAATTTGATACTCGCGGCTGTGGTGAAAAGCTATGCTGCGCAGGTGGGGCTTTCCAGTGTAATACGCAAGCAAGGAACAGTGGAGTTGAAATATGCGGAAAATGTGCAGCCCAATGTAAAAAAACTGTTAAAACTGGCGAAAGAATATCCGGATAATGTTATACTAAGGGATAAGATGCCGCCGGTAGTGGTTTACAAATTGAATGCGGATTCTCCAACAAAGACATTTTTGGAGTTTTTGGCAGAGCTGAAAAAACGCTGAGGCAAACAGCGCATAGGGTGATAGCTTGTAAAGCGTGTACTGCACGCTTGCAAAACCCACAATGCGGGAGTATAATATTCTGGATTATGTGTTGAAAGGAACAATGAGTGATATGGGAAAAAAGGGAAAGTGGCTGGCGCTGGCTTTAAGTGCAACGATGGCGTTCTCGGTTACGGCTTGCTCTATGGTAAGCGTGAATGAAGAACGGGACAACGCACAGGTGGTGGCAGAGGTAAATGGTGTACAGATAAAAAAAGATAGATATAGGGTGATGTTGCAGAACACATTGTATAACTACGGAATGACAGAAGAATCGATTGAATCTGAAAAAGACCCGAGCGTATACAAACAGGATGCTTTGGATAAGCTGGTGGAACAAGAGCTTTTGTACCAACAGGCTGAAAAGGAAGGCCTTGTGGACAATTCCGAAGCAAAACGCGAAGAATTGCGAAAAAAACAGCAGGATTCTTTGGATGAGATGAAAGCTTATTACAAAAAACAGGCCGAAGAAAATAAAGATCCCGATCCTGAAGCAAAAGCGGAGCAAGATTTTCAGGCATATTTAAAGGCGTCTGGATATATAGATATGGATACCTATATCAATGACCAAATAAAGGCAACTGCAATAAGTGATATGTATGAAAAGGTGATTGCGGATGCAACCTTTACAGAGGAACAAGCAAAAGAATATTATGACGAGCAGGTGAAAACGCAGCAGCCTTTGGTAGAGAAAGACCCTAAAAATTTTGCGTTTTACCAAATGGGGGATCAAGCCTACGTGAACCCGGCAGGTTCCAAATATGTGAAAAATCTTCTGATTGCAATTCCCAGTGAAGTGCAAACCGAAATTAGCAACATGCGAAAGTCTGGGCAGGAGGAACAAGCAGATGCCCTGCTGAAAACAGAGCTGGAGAAAATAAAGCCAGCTGCTGAAGCAGCGCTAAAACGTGTGAAAGCTGGGGAAGATTTTGACGCGCTGATAGAAGAGTTGGGAGAAGACCCAGGTATGGAGTCGGAACCGGGAAAAACTTATGGATACCTAGTATATGATGGAGCGCAATTTGTAGCACCGTTTTTGGAAGCTTCACTAGCAATGCAAAAAGTGGGCGATGTTACGGATTTGGTGGCTACAGACTATGGTTACCATATCATTAAGTTTGTAAAAGATGGTGCTGGACCAGTGGATTTTGAGATGATAAAGGACAAAATTATGGAAAGCCAATTGCAAAGCAAGCAGTCGGGCATGTACTATGATTATATGGAAGAGCTGAAAAAAGGTGCTAATATAAAAACATTTATATCACGCGTGTAGTATTCAAAATAGTTTACTCTATGCAGAATGAACCCTTGAGCAAGCCGAAAATTTGAGCTTGTTTGAGGGTTTTTTGATTGAGAAAAAGGCAGAAAGTGCATAGTGTGAACACTTGCAATCACACATTTATAGCGATATAATGCTTTGAGCTACTGAAATGTATGGGGAAACTATGACGAATACGCAGAAAAGCTTTATAAAGGGAGCGGCCATATTGGCAGTTGCTGGGTTGATTGTGAAAATCATTGGCGCTTTTTTTAGAATACCGCTGGCCAATGTGGTGGGCACGGAGGGAATGGGCTACTATCAAACGGCATACCCAGTTTACCAACTGCTTGCAACCGTATCCACGGCGGGAGTGCCTGTGGCTATTTCCAAATTGGTTTCCGAACGGGTGACAAAAGAGGACTATAGAGGTGCGTATGATACGTTTCGCGTGGCTTGGCGCGTGCTTTTGGTACTGGGTGTTGCAAGCGCGATATTGATGTTTGTATTTGCAGATGGTATCAGTAAACTACAAAACACGCCACCGGCGAGGTATTCGCTTCTGGCCATTTCGCCTGCGCTGTTTTTTGTGTCGATCCTATCTGCTTATAGAGGGTATTTTCAGGGGCTGCAATATATGGTGCCCACTGCTGTTTCCCAATTGTTGGAGCAGGTTGTTAAACTGTTTGTGGGGCTTGTGTTGGCATATGCATTGATTGCCGAAACAGGACGTCCGCAACTGGGGGCGATGGGCGCTGTTATTGGGATTGCTGTTTCCGAAGGGGTGGCACTGGCCTACATGATGGCAATGTATGGCAGGCGCAGAGGAGAGTTGCTATCTAAAATAGAGAATTTGCAATACAAAGACCCCATTGTGGATTTTAAACCGCTGGCAAAAAAACTGGTTTTCATTGCCATTCCCATAACACTGGGCGCCTGTGTGATGCCCATTGTAGCAGGGTTGGATACGATAATTGTAAAAAATGCATTGCAGGAAATGGGCTATTCCCAAGAAATGGCGGCATCTATGTTTGGTGTGTTGACCGGCGTGGTGAACCCACTGATCAATATGCCCGCGGTGTTTTCGGTGGCTCTTTCCATGAGTTTGGTACCCGCTATTGCTCAATCTGTTGCCCAGAATGATACGAAAGAGATAAAAAACAAAACCTCGCTGGGGGTAAAAATGGCTTTGCTGGTGGGGCTGCCCGCTGCAACAGGTTTTATATTGCTGGCAGAACCTATGATAAAACTGCTGTACCCGGCGGTGGTGCGGGAGGGCTTTTTAGAGATGGGCACATTGCTGCTGCAAATGATGGCGTTTGGTGTGCTGTTCCTTATTATGATACAAGCGGTTACGGGCATTTTGCAGGGATTGGGCAAACCCTTATTGCCGGTGATTGGCCTGGTGGTGGGCGCCGCGGTGAAGGTGGTGGTAAGCAGTGCGCTGATACGTATGCCAGACATTCATATTTTTGGTGCGGCAGCAGGTAGCATTGCCTGCTATATGGTAGCGGCGGTGATGGGTACAATATTTGTATGGCGGCATGCAAAATTTGAGCTTTCACTGCGAAATTATATAGGAAAACCCTTGTTGGCAACGGTGGCGATGGGTGTGTGTGTATACTTTGTATATAAAATAGTAGGTGCGCGTTCCAATGCGCTGGGTGTATTGCTTTCCATAGCGGTGGCTTTGACGGTGTATCTGCTGGTGTTGCTGCTTACAAAAGGATTGACACGCGAGGAAGTGGAAAATATGCCTGGGGGGAATAAGCTGGAACATGTGTTTCTGAAATTAAAGATATGGAAGTGAGAAATTGGGATTATGATACAGATAATAGGATTGCCAAGTAGCTACGATATGCTGACATTGCGTGCAGAAACTGCATTGAAACAAGCGGATATAGTGGTGGCACAAAGCAAGCGGAATGCCACGGCACAAAAAATAATAGCAAATTATAACGAAACACATACACTGGATGAAGCATTTGAAGCAGCAGAAGATTTTGACGCGCTGTACAGAGCGGGTGCTGCTGAGGTGCTGGGGCTGGCCAAGGACAAAAGCGTTGTTTTTGCAGTGATAGGGGATATATACACCAATGGATTTGTACAAGAGCTGTGCAAACACACAGAGCTTTGCTATGTGGACGGTGCAGATGCGGTGGCCGAGGCGCTATTGCTTGCAGGGCAACATCTAGGAGCGATAGTCAACTATATGGTGGTAGAGGCACGAGAACTGCCTCTTGTGCCAGTTAACACATCCATTGCATTGGTGGTAAAGGCAGTGGATAATGCAATAACGGCCGCGGAAGCCAAGCTGGTTTTGGCAGAGCACTATGGCGACTTTGCGCAACTGGTGCTTGTGCGAAATGGAACAGCGGAAATGATAGATTTGAAAATGCTGGATGGAGTGAAAGAGTTTGGTGATGGTGCATGCCTGGTGCTCTACGCGGTTCCGCTGATGAAAAAACAACGGTATGGGTATTCTGATTTGGTAAACATAATGCGGATACTGCGTGGAAAAGATGGCTGCCCTTGGGATGGAGAGCAAACGCATAAGACGCTGCGCCAATACTTGCTGGAGGAAGCGTATGAAGTGCTGGACGCCATAGATGCGGATGATATGTTTGCGTTATACGATGAATTGGGAGATGTGCTGTTGCAGGTGGTGTTTCATGCGGAAATTGCGCGACAGTGCGGAGAGTTTACCGATTTGGATATTACCACGGCTATATGCTCTAAAATGATAAACAGACACCCACATATCTTTTCGGATGGAGAGGCGAAGACGGCAGATGCAGTGGTTGCAAAATGGGAAGAAATTAAGAGAAAGGAAAAAGGCAACGAAACATTTTTAAGTGTGCTGGAAGATGTGCCCAAAACTATGGGCGCTATGATGCGAGCGTATAAGCTGCAAAAAAAGGCTGGCGCAATTGGCTTTGATTGGAATAATGCGCTGGATGCGTTTGAGAAGGTGCAGGAGGAAACGGAAGAGCTAAGGGCAGAGCTGCTAGCGGGCGATGAGAATGCAATAGAGGCAGAAGCAGGAGATCTGCTGTTTGCCATTATTAACGTACTGCGCAAGGTGCGTATTAACCCAGAAGTAGCGCTAACCAGAACGTGCGAGAAGTTTATTGGTAGATTTGCATATATGGAGAAATTTGCAGGAGAGAGGCTTTCCGGTATGACGCTAGAGGAGTTGGATTTGCTGTGGAATGAAGCCAAAAAAACTGAATAGAGAGCACAAAAAAGCGGCTTTTTCAAATGGAAAAAGAGAGTGTGAATTTGGGAGGCGCTATGGCGAAAATGCAAATGAATTTTGGAGAAGAAATATTTCAGGAAAAAACAAGCAAAAAGAGTTGCTTTATAGAAAAAAGTGTATTATAATCGTCTTTGTACATGAAACAGCATGCGTCGGTCGTATGCGCCAATATTATTACTATAAGGAGGACGAGGTTTTGAATAAAACTGAACTCGTAGCTGCGATTGCAGCAAAAGCTGGTATTTCCAAGAAGGATGCTGATGCGGCACTGGGTGCCTTTACAGACAGTATTGTTGAAGAAATTAAAAAAGGTGGAAAAGTGCAGATAGTGGGATTTGGTACCTTTGAAGCTAGGCAGCGTGCAGCTAGAACGGGTATAAACCCTCAAACGAAACAGCAGATCAAGATTGCTGCTTCTACCGTACCGGCGTTTAAAGCTGGCAAAGCTTTTAAAGATGCAGTAAAATAAATTTTCAATTTGAAAGAGCAGGCGGAATGCCTGCTCTTTTTACGTTGGAAAAGTAACGGAAAAAAGCCGAAACAAAAAATTCACAACTGTGAAAGTCTTATTTGGAGCGGGTTGGCAAAGCATATCCAAAACAATAATTGAATATTATGCATGGATTGGCTATAATATAGGATATATGAGGATGGTGCTGTGAAGTAGAAAAAATAGTATAAAAGAGGTGCTGTATGCGGCTGGACAAATACTTAAAAGTGTCGCGGCTTATAAAAAGGCGCACGGTGGCACAATCGGCATGCGAAGGTGGCCATGTGACAGTAAATGATAAGGGACAAAAAAGCTCCTATACTGTAAAGGTAGGGGATGTTATAAAAATTGCATTTGGCAAAAATCCACTGACGGTTCGCGTATTAAAACTGGAAGATTCGACAAAAAAAGAAGATGCGGCCGGAATGTATGAGGTGATAGAAAACGCATGAATGTTTGTGCGATAATATTGGCAGCGGGCAGTGGCAAACGTATGCAAAGCGATACCAACAAGGTCTTTTTAAAAATTGAAGACCAAAGCGCTGTGGTGCGTTGTCTGAAAACTTTTGAATCCACGGGGCTGTTTTCCAGCATTGTGGTGGCCTGCAAGCCGGAAGAACGCGAAATAATCAAACGCAAAACTGCCCGGTATTTGAAGGGTGAAAATTGCATATTTTGTGATGGTGGCAGCGAACGCCAGTATTCTGTGGAAAATGCATTGTATCATGTGCCGGAGGATACCGATATGATTGCAGTGCATGATGCTGCGCGGTGTTTTGTTACAACCAAGATTATTCAGGATTGCCTTGCCTCTGCCATACGCTTTGGTAGCGGTGTGGCCGCGGTGAAGGCAACGGATACGATAAAACGTACCCAAAATGGCATTGTGACTGAAACGTTGAAACGCGAAGAATTGGTCTGCGTGCAAACACCGCAGGTGTTTCGTGCGGATTTGATAAAACAAGCATACAAAAAAGCTGTGGAAGATGGCTTTTTAGGAACGGACGATGCCTCACTGGTAGAGCGCATTGGTGAGAAGGTGCACATTGTGTGGGGCTCCCATGACAACATTAAGCTGACCACTCGTGCGGATATTGCTGAAGGAGAAAAGATTGTTGAGGAGCAACGCCGCTCGGATATTCGCATAGGGAATGGCTTTGATATGCACGCTTTTTCCAGTAGCCGCAAGCTGATATTAGGTGGCGTGGAAATACCCAGCGCAGTGGGGCTAGACGGACACTCGGATGCGGATGTGCTGGTGCATGCCATTATGGATGCGCTGCTGGGTGCGGCGCGACTGGGGGATATTGGGCAGTTGTTTCCACCGCAGGATATGCGCTACAAAGATATATCTTCCATTAAACTGTTGAAAGAAGTGGGGGATATGCTGAGAAAGTATGGCTATAAGATAGTGAACATAGATTCCACATTAATTTTGCAGGAGCCTAAAATTAGCCCGTATAGTGCGCAGATGATAGAAAACATTGCAGATGCCTTGGAAATGGACGGCATATATGTGAACGTGAAGGCAACGACGACAGAGTTTTTGGGAGCGCTGGGCCGAAAAGAGGGTGCTGCTGCACAGGCGGTTTGTATTATTCAGAAGGACTAGAGTGATTTTAAGACGAAGAGAAGGCTTTTTTGTTGCTTGGATAGGCAATTGCCGCCGATGGATGACATCTTAATGGTGATTTTGCGGCAAGAGCCGGAAGGAATACCTTAAAAATATTGAATGAGAAAATTTAGAAGAAGTTTGAGTACGGTGCGGCGCCCAATGGGTCTTGCCCGCTTAAAAGTTTCCAATACATGGACAGTTGTAAAATTGGTCATATTGATTGCCAGCGTTTCCGTAGGCGTTCTGGGTATGATCTTTTTTGGATTTCCTTTGATAGAAGACTTGGTGAAGGGGGTGGATCCTAGCCTTCGCTATCAGCCAAAGGTGGAGAAAAACTTTGCATTGCAAGCCAGTAAAAACCATAAAGAGGGATTTGAAGAAGGCGAGATGTACCTAGTGGATTATAAAATTAAAAATGACCCGTATATTGCAGGAGATAAAATTATATTCACAACCCATGCAGAGGACAACAACGTTTACACATTGGACGCAGTGGCTATTTATGATACGACAAGCGAGCAAGCTGAGGCCGAGCTATTGCCTGATGTGAAAAAAAAGTATGACAACCTGATGTCGCCCAGAATGTCGGGAGACTATGCTGTTTGGATAGACAGTATGGTGGATGGCGGTGGGCGGATTGTAGGCTACGACCTTGCGAAAAAGAAACAATTTGTAATTAAAGAATATGGATATGCCATGCCGTATCTTTCGCTGGAAGGCGAATTGCTGACCTTTATGCAGTGGGCAGGGGACAACATGCAGCGCCTTTATGTATACAATATGAGGACACGTGAGGCTGTGACAGTGAAGGTTTATGAAACGTCCATTGGCAATAGTGCGGCGGATGTTTCAGCAAATGATATTGTTTGGGCGGAATATAAGGAAGACAAAGATGGAGTAGTAACGGGTGCGTTGAAACGCATTGTGTTGGATGGCGATAAATCCTACTACGAAAACTACAATTGGGGTATGAACGTTTTTGAACCAAAGACAAATGGCAAGGATATTGTGTTTGCGACGGACAGGAACATTGTGGGAGGCGACTTGATGCTGAGCACGGGCGGTGGAGAGCCGCTAAAGCTGGCAGAAAACGTTTTGAACTACGACATTGGTGATGGATATGTTGCGTATACAAAAGAAGACAAAGTGTTTCTTATCTTTACCAATCAACAAAACACGCATGAAGTAACCTCGGATATTACCAAAAACCTGTTGGTGAGTGTGAACGGACGTGGGTTTACCTTTTATGATATTACAGATGGCTCGCTGGACGAAGTTGTGAAATATGTGAACGTGGTGTAGGGAGCAAATGTATGGCGAAAGCAAAAACACAGTTTGTATGCAATGAGTGCGGTTTTATAAGTGGCAGGTGGCTGGGAAAATGCCCCGGCTGCGATAGCTGGAATACACTGGTGGAAGAAGCGGTGCAGGCGGAGGTGAAAACCCGCACTGCGCGGGATATTAGCTTGGTGGCGCCTGCAAAAGTATATAGATTTTCGGATATACCGGAAGAATCGCAAAAACGGTTTGCTACGGGGATTGGGGAGTTTGACCGTGTGCTGGGGGGAGGTGTGGTGCCGGGAGGTGTGGTGCTTTCCGGTGGAGAACCGGGGATAGGCAAATCCACACTATTGTTGCAAGTGGCTGAAAAACTATCCAAACACGGAAAAGTGCTGTACGTATCGGGAGAAGAAAGCGCTGCTCAAATAAAAATGCGGGCTGTACGGCTGGGCATAAAAGAGGGCATACTGTTGGTGGCGGAAACAGAGCTTTCCAGCATACTTTCGGCAGTGGAGCAGACTGTGCCGCAGTTTTTGGTGATAGACTCCATACAAACGCTGTATGATGCAGCGCTTACATCTGCGCCGGGCAGTGTGGCGCAAGTGCGCGGTTGTGCAACCAGAATTACTACAATGGCAAAAGCAAGTGGGATTTCCACTTTTATTATTGGGCATGTAACAAAAGAGGGGGCGCTGGCAGGGCCGCGGGTGCTGGAGCACATTGTGGATACGGTGATGTACTTTGAAGGTGAACATACCTCTAACTTTAGAATATTGCGAGCGGTAAAAAACCGTTTTGGTTCTACAGATGAAATTGGCATATTTGAAATGCGGGATGTGGGGATGGTGGAAGTAAACAACCCTGCAATGCTATTTGAAGGGGAAGTGCCGGGCAACCTGAACGGCGTGTGCGTGTTTGCGGGCACGCAGGGAAGCCGCCCAATGTTGCTAGAGGTGCAGGCGTTGTGTGCGCATACGCAAATTAATATTCCCCGGCGCATGTGCTCCGGCTTTGACACCAACAGGCTGTATATGATTTGCGCGGTGCTGGAAAAAAAGATTGGCCTGAAACTGTACACGCAAGATATTTTTGTGAATGTGGCGGGCGGAATTAAGGTAAAGGAACATGCGGCAGATTTGGCATTGGCCGTGGCCATTGTATCGTCGTTGCGCAACAAGCCTGTGGATAGGGAAACAGCCTTTATTGGCGAGATTGGGCTGGCGGGCGAAATACGCAATGTGGCTCAAATGAGCAAGCGCATGGCGGAATGCCAGCGATTGGGAATAAAACGTGTGTTTGTGCCAAAACATAGTGGCATAGATGGCAAGTATGAGATGCAAGTGGTGAAAGTGAACACATTGTTTGATGTGCTGGAGAAAGTATTTGAATAGAAAAAAAACATTTGAATAGAAAAATAGAAAATAGGAAGGGAGGAAAACAACTTTTGCTACATAAAATGTTGAGGCTTTTGATTATTGTTGTAGGCTTTATAATAGGCCCGGGGATTGTGCTGACCATACACTCTTTATATGAGCATTTTGTGGGCGTAAACCTGTATGATGTGTTGCGCGCGTGGGTTCCGGTTCTCATTTATCTGGTTAGTTCCAGCATTTCGGGAATTGTTTTTTTGTTGCTATCGGGAAAGATGGCCAATGCCATAGAGAGAAGAATAAAGAGCCTGGAAACATCTCTTTCAGAAACACCTTCCATTACTTTGTTTTCGGGGGCGATTGGCCTGATAATAGGCCTTGTGATTGCCGCATTGCTGTCTGTTGTGATAGGACTGATACCAATGGCTTGGATTTCTGTGCCACTTACAATTGTTATTTATATTACTTTTGGATACCTGGGGCTTGCCATTGGTGTGAAGAACAGACGTGACTTGTCGGGACATATTGGTAAAAAAAAGCATGTAAGTGAAGAGCGGAAAACAGCGTTATTTGCTTCGCCTAAAATATTGGATACCAGCGTGATTATTGATGGCAGAATTTTTGATATATGCAAAACGGGTATGTTTGAGGGCGAGATTGTGGTGCCGGAATTTGTATTGAGAGAATTGCAGCAGATTGCCGATTCCAGTGACTCGATGAAGCGGACACGTGGGCGGCGCGGGCTGGATATATTGAGCAAAATGCAAAAAGAATTGAGAATGCCTGTGAAAATAAGTGAATTAGACTACGAAGATGTGCGGGAAGTAGACATTAAGCTTTTGAAATTGGCGAAGGAAATGCATGGCAAGGTGGTCACAAACGACTACAACCTAAACAAAGTGGCCACAGTGCAAAATGTGCAGGTTTTTAATATCAACGAATTGGCCAATGCAGTGAAACCTATTTTGATGGCGGGGGAGGAACTGCGTGTAACGATTGTGAAGGATGGCAAAGAAGCAAACCAAGGTGTGGCATATATGGATGATGGAACCATGATAGTGGTGGAAGGTGCCAAGGGACGCGTGGGTGAAACACTGTGGGTGGTTGTTACCAGCGTATTACAAACGGCGGCGGGCAGAATGATATTTGCTAGACTGAAGTAATATTAGTTGGCATAAAAAGATTGCTTGTGCGATGGCATGGGATGGCGCAAGCGTAATGGGGGGGGATGAGGCTATGAGATTGAAACTGATAGCGTGCAAGGCGCTTTATAGGGAAGTTTCGCTAATAACAGCTACTTGCGAAAATTTTGTGGATGTGACATACATAAGGCAGGGTCTGCACGACACACCTGCGAAATTGAAAGAGGCATTGCAGGCAGAAATAGATGCCATAGATGCAGGAGATGATGTGCATACCTATAAAACAAACTATTACAACCGTGAATTTGATGCGATTTTATTGGGCTATGGTCTTTGCTCCAACGGAGTGCAGGGGCTTTGTTCTCAAAAATATAGCCTTGTGATACCACGGGTACACGATTGTATTACTCTGTTTTTGGGTTCGCGTGAAAAATATGATAAATATTTTAGTGAAAATGGTGGCACATTCTGGTATAATGCTTCTTGGATAGAAAATGCCGGTACGCCATCCGAACAAACAGAGCGGGCGATGCTGGTGGACTATACAAGACGCTTTGGTGAAGAAAATGCACAATATATACTGGATACGGAGCTGACACAAAACTATAGCCGCTGTGCGTATATCCGTTGGGAGGAGTTGCCCTTTCCACATCACGAAAAATACACAGAGGATGCTGCAAAGTTTTACAACTGGGAGTACGACTGTGTGGAGGGAAGCAGCAGCTTGATGCGTGATTTCATAAATGGAAAATGGGACGATGAAAAATTTCTAGTGGTGCCGCCCGGGCAAAAAATTGCTGTGGACTATGAGGGCTGCATATTAAAGGCAGAGGGGTGACTGACGTAAAAACAAAAATTGCCCGCGAATGAAGCATATGATTTTTCAAGGTGGACACGAAAAAGTTGTTGACACCTTGTTAGTGTTGTGCTAATATAGTAAATTGCATTAGCATCGTTGAAAATGGGATTTGTTTCCTGTGTTCAGCCGAAATAAACGGACAGACCTTAAAAATCCAGCGTGGGTAAAAAAGGCCTGTTTGTGTTCAGTTTTGAAGCGGTATTCAAACATTTTAAATATAGGAGTTGTTGTTTAGTATGCATGAAGTTAAGTTTGGAACGAATAAGAGA
>CAZQBV010000085.1:0-12932 GCA_964592125.1 uncultured Christensenella sp. | reverse complement strand
TATTGAGCCAATGTAACATGCGGGTGTAGTTAAAACCTGCCATTCTACATCATAATCTGATGCGTGCCCACGTGTCATGATGACAATATAATCATCCTCTGAAATGGTGATATGGGAGAAAATATCTTTGAAATCTCCAACAATAAGCTTTTCGGCCATAGGAAATAAATCTGTAGAAGCGAAATCAGCGCGATCCTCAAACACGATGCATCGAAAACCAATGTGGCTTAACACTGGAACAAGCTCTCGAGATATATGCCCGCCTCCAAAAATGTATACGAATCCAGAACTGGCAAGTGGCTCTGCAAAACAGTGCACATCATCCATATAAAACTGTACCAGCTTGTTTTTCATGGCTGTGGGTGGGAGAATACAGGCATCCGTGCTTTTGTCCAATACTTGCATAGACCAGCCATCGCTTTGTATTTTAGTGAGTAACCAGTTTGGTTGTGAGCTGGAAATACCCGTTAGGATATTCTCCAATACATCCATAATTTCAGCTTGCAGGCAACTGATATATTGAAAATATACGGAAACCTTGCCACCACAAACCATTCCCAAATCTTTTACTTGATTGGGCGTTAGTAAAAAATCATGAAGTAGAGAACGCTTCTCCATCAGCAGCTTGCCTGCCATTTGCTGTGCTTCAAATTCCACTGCGCCGCCCCCAATGGTTCCGCAGAGCAGCTGGCCTGCATTGCCAACTACCATGCGTGCGCCCGCGCCACGCGGTGTGGAGCCGGAGCTGGCCAAAATGGTAACCAATACAACATTGCCTTTTTCCTGCAATTCATGTTTGATGGTCTCTATCAGCTTTTTCATGTGATGTTTGTTTCCTTCCCATCCAATCCCGGTAAAATTCTTTTGTTGGGATTGTTGCTTGGTTTTGTATCCAGCAATTGCTATAAGTGCTGCAGTATTTATTATAACATAAAGCCCCCAAAATCAGTTGAAACAGCTGCAGTATTGCATTAATGATAGCGTAAAAAATATGCCAGATGGAATATACAGCTGGTTTTGACAGATTCAAACTGTTTATTAATAAATAAAGTTATGGGTAACGATTGCTATTTTATGTATGGCGTAATTTTAAATAAATACCATTTTGTGCTGCATCACTACAATACAAAAAGCCATGAAGGCCAATCGGATGAGAATTGTTCGAGTAGCTGGTGATACGATGTATACAAATAAAAAGTATAAAGAATTTTGATGGATTACTTACACAAGAAGAAACGATGCAATGCATTGCGTCTGGGGCATTAGCCAAGGAGAAAAACGATGACAATCCCAACACCACATATTCAAGCCCAGCTAGGTGATTTTGCAGAAACGGTTTTAATGCCGGGAGATCCTTTGCGTGCAAAGTTTATTGCGGAATCTTTTTTTGATGATGCTATAATGGTAAACAATGTGCGGGGTATCAATGGGTTTACCGGACATTACAAAGGCAAACGGGTTTCGGTGATGGCAAGCGGTATGGGTATGCCATCCATGGGAATCTATTCCTATGAATTTTTTCATTTCTATGAGGTGAAAAACATCATTCGTGTTGGTACGGCGGGAGCCATTGATGAGCAGCTTCATCCGCGCGATGTAGTGATTGGCATGGGTGCCTGTACAAATTCTAACTATGTAAACCAGTTTGAATTGCCGGGTAGTTATGCGCCAATTGCAGATTTTGGATTGCTTCAAAAAGCTGTAGAGCAGGCAAAAGAAATGGGGCTGAACTACAAGGTGGGCAATCTTTATTCATCGGATTGTTTTTATGACGAGGCACAAAGCTTGAAAGCATGGCAGAAGATGGGTGTGCTGGCTGTTGAAATGGAGGCTGCGGCGCTATATGCCAATGCTGCGCGTGCGGGTAAGCATGCACTGGCTATTTGCACTATTTCGGATTGCCCTTTCACGGGGGAAGCCTCTTCGTCGGAAGAACGGGAAAAGTCCTTTACACAGATGATGGAACTGGCACTGGAGATTGCATAAAAGAGGTAGTATGAAAAGAATTTTTTTGATTGTTCTAGATAGTTTTGGTATGGGAGAGCTTCCCGATGCCAATCAATATGGAGATGTAGGAAGCAATACGCTTCGCTCGGTTGCTTCCTCGGGTAAGTTTGATGCACCATATTTAAGTAAACTAGGATTGTTTGAAATTGACGGTGTGGATAAAAAATTGAAAAAGTATTGTACAGATAGCCCACAGGCAAGCTTTGCAAGAGTGGCAGAACAGTCTGCGGGGAAAGATACCACAATCGGCCATTGGGAGATTGCGGGTTTGATCTCCAAAAAACCATTTCCGACTTATCCAAGTGGATTTCCAGATCATTTAATCAAGGAATATGAAAAACTGACAGGCCACAAAGTAATATGCAACAAGCCTTATTCGGGAACGCAGGTGATTGCCGATTACGGCGAGGAAAGTGTAAAAACGGGAGCGTTGATTGTGTATACTTCGGCAGACAGTGTGTTTCAGGTTGCGGGTCATGAGGAAGCACTGGGGCTGGACGAGCTTTACCGATGCTGCCAAATTGCCCGAGATATGCTAACGGGAGAACACCGTGTGGGCAGGGTGATAGCGCGCCCGTTTATAGGCGAATCCCCAAACTTTAAACGCACATCCAACCGTCATGATTATGCAGTGGTGCCCGACCGGCCAACTATGCTGAAGCAATTGCAGGAAAATGGGTTTGATAGCATTGGTGTGGGGAAGATATACGATATTTTTGCAGGAGATGGAGTCTCGGAGCAGATGCGTACCAAAAGCAATGCAGAGGGAATGGAAAAGACAATTGCGCTTGCCAAGCGAGAGTTTAACGGTTTGTGCTTTGTGAATCTGGTGGATTTTGACATGTTGTATGGGCATCGCAATGATATAGACGGATATGCGCAGGCAATCGCTGATTTTGATGTGCAGCTGGGCAAGTTTTTACCTTTGATGCAAAAAGAGGATGTATTGATGATAACGGCCGATCATGGCTGTGACCCTGCAACAACAAGCACAGACCATTCCCGTGAATATGTGCCTCTTTTGATTTATGGTGCGGGTATCAAGCAGGGCTACAATCTGGGGACGCTTTCTTCATTTGCGGACATTGCGGCTTCGGTTGTAGACTATTTTGGTTTGCCAAATCAAACAGATGGAAAAAGCTTTATGAAAATGATAATGAAAGAAGATTGAAACATGGAAAGACAAGAGCTGATAAAGGCTGCCATAGAGGCAAGAAAAAAAGCATATGCGCCATATTCCAATTTTGGAGTGGGGGCAGCGTTGCTGACAAAAGAGGGAAAGGTTTATGCCGGATGCAACATAGAAAATGCAACCTATGGCCCCACAAATTGTGCGGAGAGAACGGCGTTTTTCAAGGCTGTATCGGAAGGAGAGCGCAAGTTTTCGATGATTGCAATTGTAGGCGGTGTGCAAGGCGGGAAACTGGCAGATGAGTGTGCGCCTTGCGGAGTATGCAGGCAGGTGATGCTGGAATTCTGTGATGATGATTTTGAGATTGTGTTATCTGGTGGAGATGGCGCGGCAAGCACCTATAAACTGGGAGAGCTGATGCCATTGGGATTTCGTTCTGATATGCTGCAAAGATAATATATTGCGTTATTACAGTATATAAATTCATTGTATATAAAAATATACATGAATAAAAAATATAAGGAGGAAAGATTTTATGAGGAACATAAAAAAAATGATTTGCATTGTGTGTGTATTGGCACTCATTGCAGCGTTGGCCGGATGTACATCTGCGCCAGCAAAAGAATCGGTGGCACCCACAGATGCAGCGGCAGCAACACCGGAAACTGAGGCAGCAGAACCCGTAGCGGAAGAACCTGCAGCGGAAGAACCCGCAATGGAAGAACCTGCAGCGGCGACAGAGGCAGTGGCATCTTCGGATGGCTATGAGCTTGCTTTGGTAACAGATGTTGGAACCATTGATGATAAGTCCTTTAATCAGGGCGCATGGGAAGGCGTAAAGCAATATGCCGAAGAGAATGGTAAAACATTCAAGTATTATCAACCTGCTGAAAAGACAGATGATGCTTATATTGAGACAATAAACCTTGCCATAAAGGGTGGGGCTAAAGTGGTGGTATGCCCGGGCTTCTTGTTTAGCAATGCTGTGGGCGTTTCGCAAAAAGCAAATCCGGATGTGAACTTTATACTGCTGGATGCCGACCCGACAGATCCGGATACTGGCGAAACCCTAGTGGCAGACAATACATATGCAGTGCACTGGGCAGAAGAGCAACCGGGATTCTTGGCAGGCTATGCGGCAGTAAAAGAAGGCAATACCAAACTGGGCTTCATGGGTGGTATGGCAGTGCCTGCTGTTGTAAGGTATGGCTATGGCTTTGTACAAGGTGCTGAGTTTGCGGCAAAAGAAATGGGAATAGAGGAAGTTTCAATCCGTTATCACTACATGGGCAACTTCGATGCATCGCCCGAGGCACAAGCGCTTGCAGCTTCTTGGTATCAGGATGGCACACAGGTGATCTTTGGCTGCGGTGGCGGTGTAGGAAACTCTGTGATGGCTGCAGCGGAAGCTGGCGGCGGCAAAGTGATTGGCGTGGACGTAGACCAGTCTGGGGAATCTGAAACAGTAATCACTTCTGCAATGAAGTATTTGCAGAAAGCTGTTTATGATGGCATTAGCAACTATTTTGCTGAAACATTCCCGGGTGGACAGGCTGTAACGCTTACAGTGGAGACAGGCGATGTTGGTTTGCCAAGTGATTTCTCCAGATTCACAACATTTACACAGGCAGATTATGATGCGATTTATGCAAAGCTTGTAGCAGATGAAGGTGGAGTTAGAACCTCAATCAAAACTGATGTTGACGCAAGCGGACAAGAAATTAAGAGTGCCGCTGATTTGGGAACCACAATTGCAAAAGTAGACGTAATCTCTTAACAGACTCTCATCATACAGGGGGGCTTTATGCTCCCCTTGTGTGATTCAATTTCAATTCACCTTTTATCCAAATACGATCTATCATCACAAAAAATCATAAAATAAAAATGACGAAAAATTTGTGTTTTCAGGAGGTGCAACGTGGACTATATTATAGAAATGCGTGGCATTCGGAAAGAATTTCCCGGTATCGTTGCAAATGATGACATTACATTGCGGGTGAAAAAAGGGGAAATCCACGCTTTGCTGGGGGAAAACGGTGCCGGAAAATCTACTTTGATGAATGTATTGTTTGGAATGTATCAACCGGATGCAGGCAGTATTTTCTTAGAAGGAAAAGAAATAAAGATAAACAGCCCACGGGAAGCAAATCATTTGGGGATAGGTATGGTGCATCAGCATTTTATGCTGGTTCACAATTTTACTGTGCTGCAAAGCATAATATTGGGTGTGGAAGAAGTGAAGCGTGGCTTTTTATATACGGAAGAAGCACGCCGTAAGGTAATAGAACTTTCTGATAAGTATAATTTGAAGGTAGATCCAGATGCGCTGATTTCGGAGATTACAGTGGGGATGCAGCAGCGTGTGGAAATATTAAAGATGTTATTTCGCGAAAATGAGATATTGATTTTAGACGAGCCAACGGCCGTGCTAACGCCTCAAGAAATTGAAGAATTGATGAAGATTATGAAAGACCTTGTTTCGGAAGGCCATTCTATTATTTTTATTACCCATAAATTAAACGAGATAAAAGCGGTGGCGGACAGATGCACTGTACTTCGTAGGGGGAAATTGGTAGGCGAAGTGGAAGTTGCGGATGTTACGAAAGAGCAAATGTCGGAAATGATGGTGGGGCGCAAAGTGAATCTTTCCATACAAAAAGAGGACGTAACCCCGGGTGAGGCAATTTTGCAAGTAAAAGACCTAGTAGTAACATCCAAACGGCAAGGTTCTAATAAAAATGTAGTGGATCATGTCAGTTTTTCGGTTAGAAATGGGGAGATTGTTTGCATTGCAGGTATAGACGGCAATGGGCAATCTGAGTTGATCTTTGCAATTGCCGGGCTAATTATGCCGGAGGGTGGCGAGATTATTCTGAACGGCAAAGAGATTACAAAAGACACTGTGCGCAACCGCAGCAGCAGTGGTATGGCACATATTCCAGAGGATAGGCACAAATATGGGCTGGTTCTGGACTATACGCTGGCAGAAAATATGGTATTGCAGACATACTTTACATCCCAGTTTTGCAACCATGGTTTTTTGCGTTTTGACAGCATAGAAGAATATACCAATGCAATGATAGAAAAATTTGATATCCGCAGCGGTCAGGGTGCGCAGACCATGGCGCGCAGTATGTCGGGTGGCAACCAGCAAAAGGCGATACTGGCAAGGGAAATAGACAGAGAGCATGATCTGCTGATTGCAGTTCAACCTACGCGTGGGCTGGATGTAGGCGCAATAGAATACATTCACAAGCAACTGGTTACCCAGCGCGATCAAGGCAAGGCGGTGTTGCTGGTTTCGCTGGAATTGGATGAAGTAATGAACCTTTCAGATCGCATTTTGGTGATTCATGAAGGCGCACTGGTTGCGGATCTGGATCCCAAACAAATAACGGTGCAAGAGTTGGGGCTGTATATGGCGGGTTCCAAGAAAAGTGAGGTGGTATGATGAAAGACAAGCAGATCAACAAGCCTCTATATAAGAAACCGATGGATTTGAAATTTCTTTCTTCTATTTTTGCTGTGGTAATTGGCCTGTTGTGTGGGTTGATTATTTTGTTGATTAGCAATCCGCAGCAAGCGTTGGCCGGCTTTGGTATGATATTGACCGGCGGTGTTTACGAAGGAGCAAAAAGCGTAGGGCAGGTGCTTTATTATGCAACGCCTATTATTCTTACTGGACTTTCGGTTGGGTTTGCATTTAAAACTGGGTTATTTAATATTGGCGCCTCTGGGCAATACATAGTGGGTGCGTTTGCGGCGGTTTTAATTGGCGTAAAATGCCCGGGGCTGGGAAGTGCGCAGTGGATAGTTGCATTGCTGGCTGCGTTTGGTGCTGGTGGATTGTGGGCACTGCTTACAGGGATATTAAAAGCATATGCCAATGTAAATGAGGTAATCACCTCTATTATGATGAATTATATAGGCATGTATATGGTGAACGGTTTGGTAACGGAGCTTGTTTATGATACGCTAAAAGCACAGTCCTTGCCGGTGGCGCCTACCGCTGTTTTGCCTAGGGCAGGGCTGAATGTGGTATTCCCGGGTTCCAGCATTAATATAGGCATTCTAATTGCTGTGGGTGCGGTGATTGCCATTTATATTTTGCTGAACCGAACAAAATTTGGATACGAACTGAAAGCGGTGGGGCTGAACCGTGATGCCAGCCGCTATGCAGGTATCAATGAAAAACGAAGCATTGTGTTATCCATGGTAATTGCGGGAGCGTTAGCGGGGCTGGCAGGCGGAATTACCTATTTGGCAGGTGCGGGCAAACATATTGAAACAGTGGATGTACTGGCGGCGGATGGGTTTACAGGTATTTCTGTGGCACTGCTGGGGCTTTCTAATCCAATAGGCATTTTGATTTCAGGTGTCTTTATTTCGTACATTACCATGGGCGGTTTTTACATGCAGCTTTATGATTTTGTGCCGGAAATTATTGACATCATCATTGCCAGCATCATCTATTTTAGTTCGTTTGCTCTTATAGTGCAGTTGCTGATTGACCGTATACGGAACAAGAAAAAACTGAAAGAAGAATTAAAAGATGCAGCCGAACCAGAGGAACATAAAGGTGAAGGGGGTGAAGGTATATGAATGCCGTTTATTTCTTGATACAACAGACGATGTTTTTTATGATACCGCTTTTGGTGGTGGCATTGGGCGGTATGTTCTCCGAACGAAGTGGTGTGGTGAATATTGCCTTGGAAGGAATTATGATAATGGGTGCGTTTGTCAGCATCTTCTTCATCAACCAAGTGCAGGACAAGATGTCGGGAACACCGCTTTTGTTACTGGCATTGCTAGTTGCGGCTCTTACAGGTATGATATTCTCTTTGTTGCATGCCTATGCCTCTATTAATATGAAGGCAAATCAGGTAATTAGCGGCACAGCTCTCAATCTGCTGGCACCAGCGATTGCCATTTTTGTAGCCCGCATGGTGCAGGGCGTACAACAAATTCAGTTTAACAATACTTTCCGTATCAGTTCTGTTCCTGTGCTGGGTGATATTCCGGTATTGGGAGATATTCTATTCAAAAACACTTATATTACAACCTACATTGGGTTTGGTATTTTGGTTGCTTCCGCAGTGGTGCTGTATAAAACAAAATTTGGATTGAGATTGCGCGCCTGTGGAGAATTTCCGCAGGCTGCGGATTCCGTGGGAATCAATGTTTATAAGATGCGGTATGCGGGTGTGTTGATTTCGGGTGCGTTTGCTGGAATGGGTGGGATGATTTTTGTAATTCCCACATCGGTAAATTTCAATGCAACGGTTGCAGGCTATGGGTTCTTGGCTTTGGCAGTACTGATTTTTGGGCAGTGGAATCCTTGGCGTATTTTAGTAGCGGCACTGTTCTTTGGGTTTATGAAAACAATTGCCTCTGCATATTCGGGCATTCCGTTCCTGAATGGGTTGGGAATTCCCAACACAATTTATAAAATGATTCCTTATATTGCTACGTTGGTAGTTTTAGCATTTACATCCAAGAAATCACAGGCGCCCAAAGCATCGGGCATTCCTTACGACAAAGGAGCCCGATGAGTAGGCAAATTTTAAAAAAGTGCGTTGCTGCTTCCTAGATACAGGCGGCATACGGAGGTTACTATAGTATGATAAGAATGGTAGATTTAATTACAAAAAAACAAAGGGATATTTTCTTGACAGAAGAAGAGATTGCGTTCTTCGTAAAAGGGGTAACGGATGAAACGATACCAGACTATCAGATATCTGCATTTTTAATGGCAATCTATTTTAAAGGACTAAGCAACGAAGAAACAGCTTTGCTTACAAGGTATATGGCGCAGTCGGGAGATGTGATTGATCTATCTGGAATCCACGGAATTAAAGTGGACAAACATAGCACCGGCGGAGTGGGCGATAAAACAACGCTGATTGTTGCACCAATGGTTGCGGCCTGTGGTGGGAAGGTAGCAAAAATGTCTGGCAGGGGGTTGGCGCATACAGGTGGAACAGTGGATAAGCTAGAGGCCATTCCCGGGCTTCGTACAGAGATAGGGCGGGAAGAGTTTTTTGGTATTGTGAACAGAGTGGGCGTATGTGTGATTGGACAATCTGGAAACCTTGCCCCGGCAGATAAAAAGTTGTATGCGCTACGGGATGTGACATCCACCGTTCAAAGCTTGCCTTTGATTGCATCCAGTATCATGAGCAAAAAACTGGCAGCAGGATCGGATTGTATTTTACTGGATGTAAAAACAGGCAGTGGCGCGTTTATGAAAACAACGCAAGAGTCTGTCGCGCTGGCACAAGCAATGGTGGATATTGGCGAACGAGAAGGGCGGCGCACAGTTGCACTGATTACCAATATGGACATCCCACTGGGGCATGCAATTGGCAATGCGCTGGAAATTATAGAAGTAGTGGAGACGTTGAAAGGCAAAGGACCGACGGATTTGACTGACCTTTGTATACTACTAGCAGCAGAGATGTTGCACTTGTCTGATAAGGGCGATATGGAGCATTGCAAGAAAATTGCTACAGAAGCGATCAAAAATGGTTTGGCCTTTGCAAAACTGAAGGCAATGGTGGCGGCTCAAGGTGGAGATACATCGGTACTGGATGATACGGAGCTGTTCAAAAAATCCAACATAGTGCAACCTGTTTATGCGCAACAAAGCGGGTTTATTTCGCATATGGATACTGAACAGTGTGGCCATGCCGCAGCAATTTTAGGAGCAGGGCGCATGACGAAAGATAGCGCTATAGATGCTTCCGCAGGCATCATACTCCATGCCAAAACGGGAGATTATGTAGAAAAAGGTGATGTGATTGCGCAGCTGCATACATCTAGGCAAGAGCTAGCGGATGTTGCGCAGAAAGAATTGCTAGAGGCAAATACATTCTCTAGGGAACAGCCGAAGCAACAAACGGTGGTGCTTGCACGTGTAGATAAAAACGGTGCTCAATATGATTGAGGTTAAGCAATGAAAGCAATGACAATATCTCTTTCCGCGCTTTCCGGTGTGCTAATTGCCGTGATGCTTTTGTTCAACGGTGTATTGGCAGACAGCGTGGGTAACTATGCGTCCACTGTTCTGATACATGTGGTAGGCTTGGTAACGGTTTGTTTTGTGCTGTTGTTGACACGCTCAAAGATAAAGATACCAAAGGGCATTCCATTCTACCTGTTCACTGCGGGAGTGATTGGCGTGTTTACTGTGTTATTCAACAACATTGGCTTTTTGGCATTGGGTGGGTTGCTTACCATTGCGCTTGGATTGCTGGGGCAGACACTGACATCCATTGTTATTGATCATTTTGGATGGTTTGGGCTGCCTAAAGTAAAATTTTCCAAGAAAAAATCCATTGGACTGGTGCTGATGGCAGCAGGCATTGTGGTTATGGTGTTAGTATAATACCAATTTCAGATATAAACATCACAAAAATCAGGCTTCTATTCGGAAATGGCATAAAACATCTGGGCGTGTGAATTGGGATGGAGAGGAGAACGGAATGGCAGCGATTGTGTTTTCGATACTTGCAGGGTTGACAATTGTATTAAACAGAATGATCAATGCCGAACTGGCCAAAAAGATTGGGATTTTTCAGGGCACGTTGTTTAATTATATTACAGGACTTATTACATCTTTTGCTTTTTTGATGTTGAGTAGCGAGTATTTACAAGTATCTGCCTTTCAATTTGCTGGATTGCCCATTTGGGCGTATGCCGGAGGATTTGTAGGTGTTGCGGTGATTGCGCTTTCCAATTATGTAGCGCCGCGCATATCGGCTTTTTATTTGACGTTGATTGTATTTGTGGCACAGCTTTTTACAGGAAGCTTAATTGATTTTTTGATGATGGATATGTTCTCCATAGGCAAAATAATTGGAGGGCTTTTGGTATTAGCTGGTCTGGCACAGAATTTGCTTGTTTCACGTAAAGAGAAAGAGCAGGAGGAGGTGGTAGAGTAAGGTTGAAATAGTGCTTCTGGTTTTATGTGTTTGTCGTTGTTTTGCTATGGCAACGGTTTTTTTATGCAAAAATCAAAGAGTATCTATAATTTTTTGCTAATTCTCCTAAAAGGCATTATAATAGATCAGTGATTGGAATTGAAACACAAAGGGGAATAAAAGTTCTTGGAACAACGAAGTAAAAAATTTAACACGGCTGCTATTATTACATTTATCATTATCATTAGTAAAATTGTTGGTTTTGTACGTGATATGGTATTGGCAGCCTATTTTGGACAAGGTATTGAAACTGACGCTTATATAACATCGTATGGAATCATTAGTATTTTTACAATTTTGTTTGGTGCGGCCATTGCTTCTACATTTATACCTGCATATACAAGAACACGTTTAGCAAATGGTCACGATAAAGCCAATGATTATGCCAGCAGTATCCTCAATCTGTACATATTATGCGCTATATTGGTGGGTGTGCTAGGCTATATTTTTGCACCACAGATTTGTGGACTTATTTGGCGGGGAGATGACGAGACATTAGTTTTAATAACACGTCTGAGCCGATACATGTTTCCTTCGCTTGTTTTTTGGACAGTAACAGGTGTGTTGGTTAACATTCTCAACGCGCATAAGAACTTTATTCCAGAGCAACTGATTGGGTTTGTACTTAGTTTTTGTGTCATATTGGCGTGTGTTGTTTGGGTAAATATAGATGCTGTTGCTATAGCAACAACAGTGGCAGCAGGTCTGCAGATTCTGGTGTTGCTCCCATTTATGCGTAAAAAATTTCGTTGGAAGCGGAAAATGGAGGTGCAAAACAAACAGGTACAGCGTACATTTGTTTTGGCGCTTCCTGCACTGATTAGCGCGGCGTTTGATGAACTTAACCATCAAGCAGACCGTTTTTTCGGTTCTGCAATGGGGTCGGGTGTAGTGTCGGCTTTGGGGCGAAGCTACTCCATTGTACAAGCGTTAATGGGTGTATTAATCATCCCTATTACCACTATTATGTTCCCAGAGCTCAGCCGATATGCGGCATTGAAAGAAATGGATCAATTTAAGGCAACTATGCGCAAGGCACTGGAAATTATTGTGCTTATGACATTGCCGGTGATTGCTATTTGTATTGTTACTAGCAAAGATATTATCTCAATTTTTTATCAGCGAGGCAACTTTACCGCTGCAGATACAGAGGCTACAGCAGCAGTGTTTTCTATGTATGTATTAGGCATTGCTGCATTTGGTATAAGAATATTTTTGGCGCGTGCGTATTTTTCATTGCAATTGAATCGAATTCCTATGATTTTGGGTATTATTTCTGTAGGCATTAACATAGTGCTAGATATTATATTAAAAGATATACTTGGTGCTCCGGGGCTTACCTTAGCTACGTCTATTGCCAGTTCATGCGGTGCGCTAATGCTGTTTTTTGTTTTGCGCAAGAAGTTGGGCAATATGCCTATGCGAAGAGGAATGGTTCAGATTGTAAAAATACTTATAGCGGCAGGCTGTTGTTTTTTCATCGCGCAGATTGTGCATTACTATATGAGCATGGCCATGCCCGAGGATATATTGATAAGCCAACTATTGCGTCTTGTGGTAAGTGGATTTGTTGCTTTTGCTGTTTATATGCTGGTTGCTTTTTTGCTGAAAATAGAGTCGGCAAAGCGGTTGATAGGTATGGTGAAGCGCAAGGTTAGAGCGCATTGAGGGGATGGCCTGCAATTGATGCCTGAAAATGGGGCGCAATAAATACGAACAAAAAAGGCTGATCTATGAAGATTCAGCCTTTTTTAATATGGTTGCGGAGACAGGATTTGAACCTATGACCTCCGGGTTATGAGCCCGACGAG
>CAZQBV010000084.1:0-13198 GCA_964592125.1 uncultured Christensenella sp. | reverse complement strand
CCTAAAGCTTCAAGGCAGATTCAAACACTTGTTTCAAGGAGAGAATCAGGCCTTAATTCCAAAAATTCAGCAAGATGTGGATAGGCGTTGGCAAGAGCTGCTGCAACTTTGCAATGCCTAAAGACTTGTTTCACTTTTGGGTATCAACATAAAAAACTTTTAAATCATTTTACCCATTGCATACTGCTAATAATGTCGTTCAATACTGATTTCATTCAAAATACTTCGTATTTTGGGTCTGCCGTATGGCAGTGATAGAAATATTGCTTTTGCGGTATTTCTATCTGGAGTCAGTATTACACATATTCAAAGCCTACATTCTCGCTGGCACCATCAAATAACACAGCTTCCTTTTTATAGAAAACAAACCGTGCCTTTGCAGTTAAACTTTCATAAATTGTACGCACCATCTCCCCTTTATCCGGTGCCGCCAACCGATAGCCCGTGTTGGGTGGAATGTCAATCACCAGCCGGTATTTTCCCTGTGTTATTTCCAGCCTTTCTTTTGTTTTACAGAAAATGCGAACCCCTTTATAGGTTGCAAGGCGATACTCCCTTCCCTCTAGCCACACCACACAAATACACCCCCAAAAGAACGCTTTCCCCACGGGAATTTGTGCAATGGAAAGCATAATCGAACAATTTTGCTTAAAATCGTTACACTGCACCCAAACGTAACTTTTGGGAAAAGAGCTTCCGGAATCTCCTTCTATATATCCCTTTCCCCCATCAAAGTGTATTGTCTCGCCATTTAGGCACAGGCTTCCCCTCAGTTCGTGGTTCATGCTTAGCACAGTATGGCGTGTTTGCATCGGCAGTATGGCAAATGGGCCCATAATGTCATACTTGATTGGCGCAAGATTGTGATAAGTTAAACTTCCTGAAAGCTCTATTTCCGGTGTGATAATTTCCAGTTCAATTCCATTTGTAGAGAAAATATTTTTATCAATTTTTACTGTGCCTTTATTCTGGTATTGTGAAAGAGCATACGGTATGTAATACGATGCACTGTTTGTAACAATTTGAATGAATGCTTGCCCATTCGATCTGCCCGGAATAAGTGATAGTGTAACATCATTGCAATAATGTTTGAAATACAACCCCTCGTAATATTGCTTCAATCCCACATCCTCTTTTCGCCTTAGTTATAGTATTGCTAAACATTTCCCATTGGAACGAAACCCATCAAGAACAAAATATTGCCTTTGCCATATAATATATTTCCACTTGAAATGAATTAAAAGGTGTGATATAGTAAATCTATCGAAAAAAAAGGTGAATAATAGAATTTAATTCTTATATTTATTTAAGATTCTTCAATTTTAAAATACTATAGTTAAAACAAACTCGCGTAAATAAGCCTAATTAGCATAAATGTTAATCTTACAGAAGGATGGCGAGCATAGCCAAGCAATTTTGTTGCAAAAAGCATAGCTGCTATGTACATAAATAAATCCTTTGTGAAATAAATGCATTTTACTAAAATTTCAAAAGAGAAGAGGTCGCGTATGCAGAATTCAAATGATGTCTTTTTAGAAGTAAGAGATGTGCGAAAAGAATTTCCCGGCGTTTTGGCATTGGACAATGTGAATTTAACAATCAAACGAGGCGTGGTACTTGCATTGGTTGGGGAAAACGGCGCAGGAAAATCCACGCTAATGAAAGTATTATCCGGCGTGAATAAAATGGATGGCGGAGAAATTTTCATAGAGGGAAAAGTCGCCCATATTCACGACCCGCTGTCTTCCCAAAATATGGGAATCAGCATTATTTACCAAGAATTGAATCTTCTGCTAAATATGAACATAGCCGAAAACATATTTATTGGCAGAGAACCAAAGAAAAATGGTTTTGTGGACAAAGAACGGATGCACCGGCAAGCCAAGGCATTGCTGGATGAAGTGGGGCTGGATTTGGACACGCATACACCTATTTCGCAGCTTTCCACTGCACAAAAACAAATGATTGAAGTTGCCAAAGCTCTTTCTTTTGAAACCAAGTTGATTATTATGGATGAACCAACCTCTTCGCTTACCGATCAGGAAACACAAACTTTATTTGGTATTGTAGGCAAGCTGAAGCAGAAAAATGTTGCTGTGGTTTTTATCACACATAGAATGAAGGAGATTTTTGAGATTAGCGACGAAGTTGCGGTAATGTGCGATGGAAAAATGGTTACCACCCTTAAAACCAGCGAAACCGATGAAAACGAAGTGATTTATAACATGGTGGGGCGCAAAGTAACAAACATATTTGCCAAGGAACCCACAGAAATCAAAGGCGTTGCCTTACAAGTAAAAAATTTGAATACAAAAGGTTTTTTAAAAAATATTTCTTTCGAAGTGCGTCATGGCGAAATTTTAGGGTTTTCCGGCTTGGTTGGCGCGGGGCGTTCGGAAGTGATGCGCGCCATTTTTGGTATCGACAAAAAGGAATCGGGAGAAATTTTTGTAGATGGTGTTCCCGTTTCCATTCATTCCACTGTGGATGCCATTCATCACAACATTGGGCTGGTTCCCGAAGATCGCAAAGAGCAAGCATTGATACTGGGAATGAGTGTGAAGCGAAATATTTCTCTGGCAGCCTTGCCCAGTTTTCGAAAAGGTTTGTTTTTAGACCCTAAAAAAGAAACGGAAGTAGCAAAAAATTATATAGATACACTGCAAATTAAAACACCAAGCGAAGAGCAGATTGTAAACAATCTATCGGGGGGAAACCAGCAAAAAGTTGTGCTTGGGAAGTGGTTGGAAATTCAGCCCAAAATACTTATCCTGGACGAACCTACGCGCGGAATTGATATTAAAACAAAAAAAGAAATTTATCTGATTATGTCCAAACTGGCACAAAAAGGCGTTGCCATCATTATGATTTCTTCAGAGCTACCTGAAGTACTGGGCATGTCGGACAGGGTAATTGTAATGGCAAACGGGAAAATTTCGGGGGAATTGTCGCGGGAAGAGGCCACTCAGGAAAGTGTTATGAGATTGGCAATCAAGCATGAGTAGTACTAAAATTCAATCGCATTGCACGCACAAAACGGAAATCCGTTTTTGGGAAATTCACTAGGCAGCGGCCTATCCAATTGATAAAAGCCCAAATGCGCAACATAAAAACACAAATATTTTATTAAAAAAATTGCATCAGCATACAACAGTAAGTGGAGGAAAATAGAAATGACTGTCAAAAACGAATCAATTCAAACAAGATCACCGTGGAAAAAATTTGTAAAATCTTCGTCGTTTAATATTCTTATTATATTGGTGGCAATGGTAGTTCTGCTATCCATTATCAGCCCACCATTCCGTTCCATTACCAACTTGCTTTCGGTTATCAAGCTATTTGTGCCGATAGCCATTGCTGGCATTGGCGTTTGCATGGTTATTATCACCGGGGGTATAGATCTGTCTCTGGGTTCTGTATATGGCCTGGCAGGGGTTATCACCGCGCTAGGAATGTCACAATTTGGCATGAGCAGTTTTGTTTCCATTGTAATGGGCTTGGCTGTGGCCGCCGGGGTGGGGCTGGCCAACGGTGCATTGATAGAAAAAATAAACCTGCCGCCTTTTATTGCAACATTGGCCACCATGAGTATTGCACGCGGGCTTTGCTATATCATCACACAGGGGTATCCCATCTCCAACTTAAACGAAAGCTTCTTGTTTTTGGGGCAAGGCTCTATTTTCCAAATTCCCACAGCCATATGGTGCATGGTGGTCGTGGCAATTCTGTTCTCCATTTTCTTGAATAAAACAGTTACGGGAAGAAGAATTTATGCAGTGGGCGGCAACGAAGAAGCAACGCGCATTTCCGGTGTAAATACGTCCCGCATCAAAATATTGGTATATACATTAAGCGGTGTTTTGGCAGGGCTGGCGGGTATTATTACCGCTTCAAAGCTGGGAATTGGTCAGCCCACCAGCGGCACAGGTTTCGAGCTGGACGCAATTGCGGCGGTTGCCATAGGCGGCGCTTCGCTGTCTGGCGGTTCGGGCACCGTAACAGGCACCATCATTGGTGCGGCAATTATGGGTGTGCTTCGTAATGCACTTGTGCTACTGTCGGTAGATGCATATTGGCAGCAATTCATTATTGGTTTTGTAATTCTTTTTGCTGTTGCGGCTGATCAAATCAGCAAAAAACGCGACAAGTAAATATAACGCTAAGGAGAAAAAACATGAAGAAAATCGTATTGACAGTATTGGCACTTATGATGTGCGTAGCCTTGGTTGCCTGCTCTGGGCCAGGCAGTGGAAACACAGAACCCGCCGCTACAGACGCGGCCGCACCCGCAGCAGATGCCAAACCTGCAGAGGAAGCGCCCCAGCAAGACAGCGCCGCCAAAACAGACATTACCATAGCAGTGGTGCCTCAACAATTGGGCAACGTGGTATTCCTGCCAGCCAAAAAAGGTGCGGAAGAAAAAGGTGCGGAACTGGGCGTAAAGGTAGAATGGATAGCCCCGGTAAAAGCAGAGGCTTCCGAGCAAGTTGGCGTAATTGAAGGTTTGATTGAAAAAGGCGTGGATGGCATTGCCATAAGCTGCAACACTCCCGATGCTTTAAAAGACGTTATCAACCGCGCCGTGGCCGAGGGAATTGCCGTTTCAACCTTTGATGCGGATTCTCCGGAAAGCGACAGAGCGTTTTATGCAGGCACCGAGAACTATCAGGCAGGCGTGGTTTGCGGCGAGCAGATGATTGAGCTATTTAAAGACAGCGATAAAGAGACAATAAGAGTGGCGCAACTAGAGGGCATTCCCGGTGCATTTGACATTGAAGCACGCAAACGCGGGTTTGCAGATGCCATTGAAGGAACAAACATTGAAGTGGTGTATTCCGGCGCATGTGATGATGACGTGGATAAATCCATTGAAATCATTGAATCTTACACACGTGCAAATGGCAATGACATTGACGCATGGTTTATGTCTGGCGGATGGCCCTATGTGGTGAATCCGGATGCAACACCCGAAGTAAACAAATGGAAGGAAGCCGATCCCTCCCGCAAAGTGGTAACAATGGATGTATTCCCCAGTTCCAGAGCATTCTTCGAAAGAGGGTTGATTGATGTGGCTGTTGGGCAGAATTTCTATGCAATGGGCGAATTGAGCGTAGGAAACCTGTTCAAACTGATCAATGGAGAAACAATTGATGCACCCGAAGTGGAAGGCATGGGCAAGTTTGTGGATACTGGCGTTCAAATTGTAAATGCAAGCAACTATGAGACCGAAATTCCGCAAGAATAGGATTTTAAACTTGAAAGGGGTTGCATAGTACCTATGCAACCCCTTTCAAAATATGCAGACAAATGATACTTCAAACATGACGGGGCATGTTTATGCCGCATTTTATTTGGCAATAAAAAACCGTTCTAGGTTGTTCTATTAGTGTTTCGTATTATCATAGAGTGAAGGTGTTGACAATTAATATGATTCAACCATACAAGAAGACAATTGGGCAAAAAGAAAAAAACGTACTGCGGGTATTAGAGGTAATTGCCAGTGCGGAAGAAAGAGATGCTGTCGCAATTATAAAAAAAACTAAGTTGAGCTCGTCTACGGTAAGCCGTGCCACCGACAGGCTGGAACGCTTGGGCATTATTGTTACCGAGGAACGCGAGGTAGACGGAGCGGGTCGCCGCCCGGAAATATATCGTTTAAACGCAACATATGGATATTTGATATTTTTTGATATGTGCACAACCGAAATAAATGGGTATTTGACTAATTTAAAAGGCGATATTTTGCAAGAATGTAATAGCGCCGTATCCAAACAGCTTTCTATGGAAATGCTAATCAGCATTTTGCAAGAAACGTATCAGCAACTTTTGCTGAAAGCCAGAGTAAAAGCGGCACAAGTTTTGGCAGCAGGGATCTCTGTGCCGGGTGTAGTAAATGAAGCCAATATGCGCATAGAGCGCATTCCCAATATATGCCCATTTAGGGATGCAAATGTATACGAAAGTATTTTAAATTTGCTAAGCGTGCCTGTTGTAATCAACAATGTTTCCAACTTGGCATTGATGGGCGAAAAAATAAAGGCCTTTCCGCACTGCAAAGATATGGCCTATATCAGCCTTACCGATCACTATGGAGTGGGCGGAGGCGTTATGATTAACAATGAAATTGTTCAGGGGAAACGGCACGCCGCAGGCGAAATTGGAGACATGTTTTTTGATCTTCGCAATTTCGACACGGAATATCGCGAAAACATGGGCTGCCTAGAAAGCAACGCCAGCTTAAAATCTTTGTACGACAAAGTGCAAAAAATGGTGGACGCAGGGCGGGGCTCTGTTATAAAACAGATGCTACAAGAGGAAGCAAACACGTTGTCTTTGGAATTGATAGAGCGAGCAGTAAGGCAACACGACTATGACGTGGAAGAAGCATTTGATGATACCATGAAAATTTGGTCATCTGCCATTATCAATCTCTGCTCCATTATTGATCCCGAAGTTGTGGTGATAGGCGGAAGAATAACGCACACAAATACATTGGCATGGGAAAAGATAAAGTACTTTGTTTCGAAGGGACTTTATTATGAACCCAACATTCAATTTAGTGTGCTGGGAAATGAAGCGCAGATTTATGGCGGTATTTTTGAACTTAAAAAATATGTATTAAGCGAATTATTGTCTAAAATACTATAATATACCTTTCAAAGACAACACCATTTTGGCAAACGCACCGTTGTGCGGCATTGGCTATACATCAAAAGCTGCATATGAAATAGAGAAATTGTTTTGCGATGTAATTTCTGATTTCAGATGCAGTTTTTTAGAGTATCCTTCTTATACTAATTCTTGATTAAAAACGTTATACGTTTTTAATCCGTGCCATAGGCACGAAGCACAAAACACTTTTGTGTTTTGTGCTAAGAAAGCCGTTCAATACTGATCTTTCCAAACAGCGAGCTGTTTGGATGCCGCATCATATGCGGCTATAGAAATCATTGCTTTTGCAACGATTTCTATGAGAGATTAGTATTATACCAATTTCGATTTTAAACATCTGTTTTCATTTGGAATGCCTTGCCGTGGGCGTGGTTTGTTTCGCGCAAACACAGCACGGAACACGTCTCATACCAAACACAAATAGAAAGCGATGCATTCTTTTTAGGGCGATACCGCACAGAAATCGAGTCGTTGGCATCGCGAAGGATTTTTGTGTGAAACAAGGACAAAAGCGCAAGAATAGCAGCGCTATTTCGAGCATTTTGGACGCAGTGTCACGCAAAAAGACTAGTGATGACGACGTGCGCAGTTTGTGCGGTGTTGCCTTAGTTCTCCCCCGCCGAAGGCGGGGGAGAACTAAATCCTATCAATGTTTTTAATATGTGAATGGTATCATTCCATCCCAAACGCGCTTCGCACTATTACGAAGTATCCCTTACGGATAAAATGCAAACATTTTTATATGGGATTGGTATTATAACATCACTTTTCCTTCTCTTTATTCCATATTCAAAAACAACCCGCGCGCACACAACTTACGAACGAAACTATTTTTTATACCGTTAGAAGCTTTTTGTGTTGACTTTCGTTATATACTAGGTTATACTATAAACACAATAACCTATCACTTAATAAATATTAGGAAAGCGATCTATAGCTATGAACAATTACTATTTAGGAATTGATGTGGGTGGCACAAAAGCAGCATATGGTTTATACGATGGAAATGGAGTCTTGGCATATAAAACAGAGCATGCTTCGGATAAATCTTTATCGTCAGAGGCCTTTTTTGATAAGGTAATTAGTCAAATCCACACTATTGCGAAAGATGCCAATATTGAAACAGGCCAACTAAAAGGAATTGGAATAGGAATGCCTTCCTTTATTATTTATAATGAAGGGTACATTGTATTAACATCCAACTTAACAAAAATAAAGCAATTCGCCGCCAAAGAGTATTTGGAACAAAGACTTTCTGTTCCAACCTTTTTAGACAATGATGCACACATTGCGGCACTTGCAGAACACAAGCTTGGCGCTGGCCGAGGTCAGAATCATATGCTCTATTGCGCTGTTGGAACGGGAATTTCAAACGGAATTATTATACATGGCAATCTGTTCCGCGGCTCCTATGGTTGGGCTGGTGAAAGTGGGCATGCGCTGATTACTCCAGATGAAGATTTTATGTGTGGTTGTGAAAACAACGGATGTTTCATGTCTCACACATCTGGTTCAATGATTGTAAAAAGAGTGCTGCGGGAAATTGAACGTGGCAAAAAAACAATGATGACTGATTTCGAGGGGAATTGCGGTGGATTGTCCTGCAAGACAATTCTGGATGCATATTCCAAAGGCGATGAACTTGCTATTTGGGCAGTGGAGCATATGGCTAGATACCTTGCTATTTGGTTGTTCAATTTGTATGAAACCTTAAACATCAATTACTTTGTATTGGGTGGCGGTCTTACAAATTTCGGCAATTTATTGTTTGACAAAGTATTCGAACAATTTGATTCATATAATCATAATGCGTACCCGGTATATTTTAAATTTGCAGAATTAAAAGAGAATTTCGGGATTCGCGGAGCAGCACTACTGGCAGAAAACGAAACAAGCATTTAGCCAAGAAGGGACAAATCATGGAAAAAGTATTAAGCAAAGATAATTACGAAAGAAACTATTTTGGGCACTCATCGGATAGAATGGATCAGTTTAGAGAAGAATTGCTCTCTGCTGTGCCCACAATATGTGCGCAAAGAGCAGTATTTACCACAGAGGCATATCGCCAGCATAGCGACAAGCCAATTGTGTTGAAACGCGCATACACCCTGAAAAACATACTGGATAATATGGATATTTATATCGAACCATTGTCTTTGCTTGCAGGAAATCAGGCAAGCGCCAATCGAGCCGCACCTATTTTCCCAGAGTATGCTATGGACTGGGTGATCAATGAGTTGGATGAATTTGATAAGCGCAATGGAGATTGTTTTGAAATAACCGAAGAAACCAAGGAAGAACTTCGTGCAATTGCTCCATTTTGGAAAAATATAACCTTGCAGGATAAGGGGCTTGGCGCAATGCCCCATCATAGCCGCATGCTTTATGATATTGGTGTTATAAAAGCAGAGGGCAACATTACATCCGGTGATGGCCATGTTGCCGCAAATTATGGCGATGTGCTGGAGCATGGCTTGGAATGGTACAAGAAAAAAGCGCAAATGCTATTAAATGGCCTAGATCTTACGGATCACACTGCACTAAAAAAGTCATATTTCTATCAAGCTGCCATTATTTCTGTGGATGCGGTAATGTCTTTTTCCGATCGATATTCGCAGCTTGCTATGGAATTGGCGAAAAAGGAAAAAGATACAAGCCGTAAAAAGGAGCTTTTACAAATAGCAGAAATATGTGCCAAGGTTCCCAGAAAGCCTGCGGAAACATTCCGTGAGGCAATTCAAGCAGTATGGTTTACACATTTGGTTTTGCAGATTGAGTCTAATGGACACTCTATGTCCTATGGACGATTGGATCAATTTGCATATCCATATTATCAGAAAGATTTGGATAAGGGCATACTTACACAGGATGAGGCATGCGAATTGCTTGAGAACCTTTGGTTGAAAACATTGAGTATCAACAAGGTTCGAAGTTGGTCGCACACGCGTTTTTCTGCAGGTAGTCCTTTGTATCAGAATGTGACGATTGGTGGCCAGACAAAGGATGGAAAGGATGCGGTTAATCCCCTGTCCTATTTAATCTTGAAAAGTGTTGCGCATTTGAAACTGCCACAACCCAACCTAACAGTACGCTATCACAGGGGCTTATCAGATGATTTTATGAGAGAATGCATAGAGGTCATTCGTTTGGGGTTTGGAATGCCAGCCTTTAATAGTGATGAAATTATTATTCCCTCATTTATTGAAAAAGGCGTATCGAAAGAAGATGCCTATAATTATAGCGCTGTTGGCTGTGTAGAAGTGGCCGTGCCGGGCAAATGGGGCTATCGTTGCACAGGAATGAGCTTTCTGAATTTTCCGCGAGCACTTATGATTGCGTTGAACAACGGCATTGATGTAGTAAGTGGTAAGCATGCGGCAAAGGGTGTGGGGCATTTTCTGCAAATGAACAGTTTTGATGATGTAATGTATGCATGGGATCAAACTGTGCGCGAGTTGACAAGGCAGTGTATTATTATGGACAATTGTGCAGATACCGTGCTAGAACAAGAAGTACCCGATATATTCTGTTCCTGTCTTGTGGATGATTGCTTGGGCAGAGGTTTGCACCTAAAAGAAGGTGGCGCTGTTTACGATTTTATTAGCGATCTACAAGTGGGCATTGCCAATCTTGGCGATTCGCTGGCGGCAATTAAAAAGTGTGTGTTTGAAGACCAGCTGATTACCAAGGAAGAACTTTGGGATGCCTTGCTTAACGATTTTGAGGGAGAGAATGGGCAGAGGATACAGAAAATCTTAATTGAGAAAGCGCCAAAATACGGAAATGACATTGACTATATTGATGAGTTGTTGGTACAAGCATACGATTCCAATATCGACGAAATGAGCAAGTATCATAACACGCGATTTGGGCGTGGGCCTATTGGCGGCAGATATTATGCCGGAACATCCTCTATCTCGGCAAACGTTCCTCAGGGAGCATCCACAAGCGCAACACCCGATGGCCGCAACAATCACGAGCCTTTGGCAGAGGGATGTTCGCCCGCACATGGTATGGATACCAATGGACCAACCGCAGTGTTTAAATCGGTTGCCAAACTTCGTACCGACCAAATCACTGGCGGCGTATTGCTGAACCAAAAGGTAACGCCACAAATGCTAGATAATACTGTGAATAAAGAAAAACTTATACTTCTAATACGTACATTTTTTGACGATTTGAAAGGGTTTCATGTGCAGTACAATGTTGTTTCGCGCGACACATTGAAGGCAGCGCAACAAGAACCTAAGAAATACAGAGACCTTGTTGTTAGAGTGGCTGGCTACAGTGCGTTTTTCAACGCACTATCCAAACAAACACAAGACGATATTATTGAAAGAACCGAGCAAACTTTGTAAACGGAAGCGCTTTTTGAAAAAGGTTGTTTGCAGGCATATGCATGAAGGGATAACGATGGTACAGAACATTTTTTCAAATACCGTTTTAAACAATGGTGTAAATATGCCTGCTTTCGGCCTTGGGTTGTTTCGCATTCAGGATAAACAGGAAATGGAATATGCCATAAAGTGGGCTGTAGAAATTGGGTATCGATTGTTTGATACCGCAGCTTTTTACGATAATGAGGAAAGCGTTGGAAATGCTATTGCAACGTGTGGCGTGCCAAGGGAATCGCTTTTTGTTTCCACAAAAATATGGCCTACAGAGTTTGACAAGCCCCAAAAAGCAATTGAGCGCAGCTTGAAACAACTGAAAATGGATTATATCGATCTATTTCTGATCCATTGGCCTGGAACAGACGAGGACAAGCGGCTTAAAGTATGGGATGCAATGCAGGAGCAAATGCTGAAAGGCAGGATTAGAGCATGTGGCGTATCAAATTTTCTTGAAAGTCATTTGCAGCATCTACAAAAGCACACGGGCACGCTTCCGTCCAACAACCAAATAGAGCTGCATCCGTGGCAACAGCAAAGGGATGTAACAGCCTATTGCAAAAACAACAACATCTCCGTTACCGCTTGGGCACCGTTGTTTCACGGACATTTAAGTGAAGTGCCGTTGATGCAGAAAATAGGTTCTTCTCATCATAAAACAGCCGCTCAGGCAACGTTGCGCTGGCATATACAGCAAGGCATCAACATAATACCAAAATCAATCAAAAAAAGCAGATTAACAGAAAATGCGGATATTTTCGATTTTACTTTAACGGATGAAGAAATGATAGAGATAGACAACTTGGACGGCAAAGGAAAACAGTTTGCATACGATCCAAATACCTATAACGGTGAAACGGAGATATAAAAAATGGTTCAGGTTGGCATAATTGGTTGCGGTTCCATTGCCCTGAAACGCCACGCCGCAGAATATGATGCATATTCGAATGCCCGTATCTATGCATCATCTGGCACAAACTGACAACATGCTGTTGGTCTTGCAAATCAACGATACTTTGATTGATTGTATTATAAAGGAATACAGAGCCTCTTGTATCTGGCGAGGATGCGTTGGAAACAATGAAGACTATTTTCAAATGCCTTGATTCGGCGAAGCAGAAAAAAAACAAGGATAGCGTGCGCAATGAATTTGAATACAAAAATAAATATATTTAATATACAAAAATTCAGCTTGCATGATGGCCCCGGCATCAGAACTGTTGTTTTTTTCAAGGGATGCCCTTTGAAATGCAAATGGTGTGCAAACCCTGAATCGCAGGCGAAAAATCTTCAAATTTCTTACGACAAAGACAAATGCATTCATTGTGGTGCATGTGTAAATGTCTGCCCCGCTGCGTGTTACAAACTGGAATACGAAAAACTACACGTTCATTTCAGCTCCTGCATCGGATGCCTAAAGTGCGCCCACGTTTGCCCAAATGGCGCAATTTCGGTGGAAGGCGAAATCAAAACCATCAAGGATATTATAGATGTGGTGATGCAGGACGAGCCGTTTTATAAAAAATCCGGTGGAGGTGTTACTTTTTCTGGTGGCGAGGTTCTGTATCAGGCAAATGAAGCTGTAACATTGGCAAATGAGTTGCATAGCAGGGGCATTCACATCGCCATTGAAACCTCTGGTTTTGCATCAAAAGAACATTTCTTGAAACTATACCATGCCGTTGATTTGATACTATTTGATTTGAAACATTGGAATGCAGAAAAGCACCTTGAAGGAACCGGCTGCAGCAACAATAGTATACTTCATAATTTAGAATCTGCCCTTGCTGGCGATAAACCAGTTCTTGTTCGAATTCCTGTGATTCCTGAATATAACAATACTGTGAATGACGCAAAGGAATTTGCCCATCTGCTAAAGGCATTGGGGGTCACTAGGGTTGAATTACTTCCTTTCCATCAATTTGGAGAGAAAAAATATGAAGTGTTACATATGCCATATCAACTGAAAAATATGGCTGTACTGAAGCCCAAAGATATCGAAGAATTTCGTTGGGCTTTATTGGAAAATGGATTAACTGATGTTCAAATCTGACCATAATACTAATCTCTAATAGAAATTGTTGCAAAAGCAATGATTTCTATAGCCGCAGCAGTAGCTTCCTGCCAATCGCGCC
>CAZQBV010000083.1:0-13310 GCA_964592125.1 uncultured Christensenella sp. | reverse complement strand
TGCCTATGGCACGGATTAAAAACTTATAACGTTTTTAATCAAGAATTAGTATAAAGCTTGCCAACAGATGCTTATGGCAAACTAAAAAGGCCGCTCTTGTAAAAGAGCGGCCTTTCGCAAACTGAATATCAATCCGAAACATATGGCAGCAGCGCCATAATGCGGGCACGCTTGATTGCAACTGCCAGCTGCCTTTGGTGCTTGGCACATGTGCCGGAAGCACGTCTGGGCGATATTTTGCCGCGCTCTGTTAAAAAGCGCCTTATTTTTCCAGAATCTTTATAATCTATACTTGTGGCCTTCTCTGCGCAAAAAGCGCATACTTTTCTGCGGGGGCGTCTGCCACCACGCATGGGCCTTCTTCCTCTTTCTTCGCTCATATCCTTATTTCCTTTCCTAACTATTTTCACAAAACGCAAGCCATGCTATCCAACATGCATCAAATAGAATTGCGTTTCGCAGCACTCGTACGCTATTAGAGCGCAAAGTGATTCTTTTGCTTGCTTAAAAGGGTAGTTCGGCATCGTCCAACGGCTGAAAATCGCCCAATTCATCGGCAAACAATTCATCGGCACTGGGCTGGTGTTGCTGTTGTTGGGGCGGTGGCGCACCATAGTCGCCTCTATCCGCACCTGGGTTTTGCGCCTTGCTGGTCACAAATTCCGCCTCGTCCACCACAACCTCGGTCACATACTTTTTAACGCCTTGGGCATCGTCGTATGTGCGAGTTTGTATGGTGCCTACTACGCCTATTTTGGAACCCTTTACAAAGTACTTGGCAATAAACTCTGCTGTACCACGCCATGCCACACAATTGATAAAATCTGTTTGTTGTGTGCCATCCTGAGACTTAAACCTGCGGTTGACTGCCACAGTAAAAGAGGTAACAGGTGTGCCACTGCCAGTGGTGCGTTGTTCTGGATCCCTTGTTAAATTTCCTACCAAGATTGCTTTATTCATGATAAACCTCCGATTCAATTCTGTTTGCAGGCTTAGCCACGCAAAATGGCATATTTATGCCTGCGGAACCAATCGCTAAACGGTTTCCCGTTATACGTTGTCCAGATTTACCACCATATAGCGCATTACATCATCTGAAATCTTGTAGTTTCTCTCTAGCTCCATCGGAAGCTCCGGTGGTGCAGCAAAAGTCATCAACACATAGTAGCCATCGTTGATATAGTCGATAGGATAAGCCAGACGCTTTTTGCCCCACTCGTCCACTTTTTCAATCTCGCCACCATTGGCTGTTACCAGATCAGAAAAGCGCTTCACCAGCGAGTTTTTCTTTTCCTCTTCCATATCCGGCTTCAGGATATACATAGATTCGTACTTTACCATAATAAAATTCACCTCCTTATGGTCTATCGGCCCTGCTTTTTGCCCGCAGAGCAAGGACGTTATGAGTAGTAAGTATATAGAAAAATAAGCAAAGTGTCAAGAAATTGCTTGAAACATTTGACGTGAGCCGTAAAATAGGATAGAATATATCGGTATTGGAAAAGTACCTTTGATACAAATACAATGCGCTCGTAGCTCAGCTGGATAGAGCAACGGCCTTCTAAGCCGTAGGCCCTGGGTTCGAATCCCCGCGAGCGCGCCAAACGAATCAAATCCGAACTATTTCGTCTTAGGCGAATTGTTCGGATTTGTTTTATTAATTAGGAGATGCAATATTCACTTAATTTGTGAATATTTTTCACAAATATAGTTGGTTTTTCTTGCGAGTCAGTATATAATGTGTTTGTAAACAACAGAAACACAATATGTAGGAGGTTGGAATATGGCTACAAAGCTCGGTAAGTACTTAAGACACTTAAGACTTGATCATAATGAAGTGCTTCTAACTATGGCTGAAAAGCTAAATATCTCACCAGCATATCTTTCATCAATAGAAAATGGTAAACGATCCATCCCTGATAATTTGGTCTATCAGGTTGGACAACAGTATTATTTAAGTGATGGTGAGATGGAGGAGTTGAAAGATGCAGTAGAACAATCTCAAATGAAAATCACTGTTGATCTGGCGTCTGCAAATAGACGACAAAGAGATACGGCGTTAACGTTTGCTAGAAGATTTAAGAATTGTGACGATGAAACCCTATTAAAGATCAAAGAAATATTGCAAGAGCTATCAGAAAAAAAGGGAGGGATTGAGTGAATAGTTTTTACATGGCAAAACCATTATCGCGAAAAGAAATTGAAGATGTATCGTGGTTATTGCGAGCAACGGTTGGACTAAATGAGCGTCTAGAATTTCCAGTTGTCTTTTTCCTCGAAAATATAATGCCTAGTTTATATAAGGGATTCGATTATGAATATCCGCCTATTGAAGAAATGAACGATAAGCATGGAGCTACCTTGCCCGATGAAAACAAAATACTGATACGTGAGGATATTTATAAAAGAGCATGCGCAGGTGCGGGGCGGGATAGGTTCACAATAGCTCATGAAATAGGCCATTATATTTTGCATGATTCAAGATCAATTGTACTTACTAGAATGGCACCAAATGTAAAAATCCCAGCGTACCGAGACCTAGAATGGCAAGCAAATGCTTTTGGCGGTGCACTATTGATGCCAAGGAAATTGATCAGAGGTTTGTCTGTATCGCAAGTAGCAGATGAATGCAAAGTGTCGTTACAAGCAGCGAAATACCAACTGGATATATTTAAACGAACAAAATAAAACAGTGACCGGCCAGTCACTGTTAATATAAATAAATGGGATCTCCGACTGATGTATACCCAGCTCCAAGATCATTTATCTATTCCAAGTCGATAATATCATATCGGCCAAGTGATTTCAAGAGAAAATTGTCAGTCAGAAAGCAAGAGGCTCTCTACATGAAATTAAAAAAAGCACAAGAAACCAATAGTGGCTTGAATATTGAATTTGTTAATACAGAAAGTGGGAGACATGTTTCTTTGGATCATGCCATACAGCAAATCAATAATGGCAATCCTAATTACAAGGACTACACAACTGTAACAAACCCAAACGGTACAACATACATACGTTCAAAGCCAGATAACAGCACAGCAAACAATATTGAGTAATATGTCAAAAGGAGGCGTTCAAATGCCTCCTTTTCATATGTACTATTTTCCCCTACCCATCAACCACACCACAAACACATTCAAAACAAAGGCTCTCACATCGCCATAATCCATAAGCTTACTTAAACCTAGTTGAGAAATCCCTCTTGCAAATGTAATTTGCCATACGCCCACAAAACGAATTTTTTGGCGAGATATTGTTTATTGCGATATAATTTCTTTTTTTCTGTCCCGAATCATAAGGTTATTACGAATATAGTAGTAGAGCGCTCAATACTGAAAAAGGAGCAAACCGGATGCAAGTACAAGCCCGAAAAATAAACGCATATCAGTTTGGGGATCATTCGGATATAACAGAAAAGAATTGTGTAGAATTATATCCAAATGCCAAACGCGTGTATAATGGTACTATGAAAAAATCGCAAGATAAAATCTTAACATTGCTTCAAATAAACCCGGAACGGGGATTGGCTTTGATGATTGAAAAATACAGTGGATATGTGTACACCATTGTAAAAAACAAGCTATTGCATTATTCCAAACAAGACATTGAAGAATGTACCAGCGATGTATTCTATTCCATTTACCAAAGCAGAGATAGAATAGACGAAACAAAAGGTTCCTTGAAAGCGTTTGTGTGTACGGTGGCCAAACGCAAAGCCATAGATTATCTTCGCAAAACTTCAAGTGAAAAGTTTGATGCTTTAGATGATACTCACTCAAATATTCCATCATCAGATAATATACCAGAAATAGCTTTTTTCAATGAGCAAAAAGAAACTCTGCTCCAGGCAATTCGGCAATTGGACGATATAGATGCCCAAATTGTTACACGGAAATACTATTTTGGGCAAAGCAACAAGGAAATTGCAGGTGCTTTGCATATGAATGAAAACGCCATAAGCAAGCGTAGCGTAAGAGCCATGCGAAAATTAGAAAGAATTTTAGATAGAGAGGGGTTTATCAATGAATGAGCAAATAAAAGAACAAAAAATAATGGAATTGATGGATTCTTTCACCATAGAACAAACTGATGCTTTGCTAAATAAGGTAGAAATCACTGCTGAGCCTTACATCACACGCAAACTAACCAAGCGGACAAATGAGAAACTAAACGGTAGAAAAAAGAAGCAATTTCGCTGGTTGGTTCCTGTGGGGGTGTGTGCTTGCGCCTGTGCTGTTATGTTTATGGCATTTCCAGGCACGGCAACCGCAATCCAAGAATTTTTTCAGAAAACATTTTCTGTTTCATCCTATATGAATGTACCCAAGGAGCAACGTGCAGCAATTCCAGATGTACAGGAGATTATCCAGCAGCCGGAAGAGATAAAAAACTACGAAATCCAGCTAGGCGCAGAAATGCCGAATTGGGAAAGCATCAGTTCCGCCAGAGCAGAATATAATTTCCCTGCATTTGCGCAAAGTGAATTCGAATGGATTAAGGATATCAAGCCAGAGGTAAAAGAGGCCTTGTATGATGGCAACAACGTGATTATTACGGGTTTTTTAAAAACCGATCATCCAGAAGCATTTTATGGCGACTACATGGAAGTGCAGGGCGAAAACCAAAACATTTGCTTGGTTGGGGCAACGTTGAAAGCAGAGCAGAATGGTGAAGCCATTGAGCTTGCCGGCGGTGGTGCGCTGCAGCTTGATCCGGCGGCGTATACAGAAAACAAAGAGGGCTGGCGAACAGCGAATATGGATTATTTACAATCGGCAGAAGGCGTTCCGTTTTGTGTGCAATTTGAGTTAGAAAATAACGCGAATATATCGAAACTGCCAAATGGTTTGATTCATGCCACAATAACAGCAGACATAAATGATGGGAATATTGACCCACAGGGGCGTGTGGGAATGATTGCCCAAATACACTTTGATACTGTTTTTGATGCAAGCAAAGGCAACGAAACGGATCGAACCATTGGCACAGGTCAAACACAAACATTGGCGGGCAATGCAGTTATTACCGTTGCTTATGAGGGTGAGGGGCGCCATGTTTATGGCAATATGGAAGCATCGCTTAAGGGAATGGAACTTTCAGTAGACAAAGTAGAATCTACTCAGACAGGAATGAAGATAGACATCAGCCAAACATTACCGGAGACTTGGGGCAAAGAAATAGTTGACGGTTATTTCAACGGCTATAGTCCAAAGTTTGGCGGGCTAAAGTTTAAATTAATGCTAGATGGCATAGAGCAAGGAATCGTGCGCCCATCCGGCGGAAGAACAGAGGAAGGAAATACAGCAGTTTGGGTATTGGATATTCCCATCCTGCCTACTGAACTGGAAAGTATTCAAACAATGGAATTGGTTCCAATTATTGAATACATGAGCGCATTCAATGGGGAACCTGTACCTATGGGCGATAAAAAAGCCTTTGAAGCATCTGCAGATGGTTCATGGGAAGATACCACTGAATACACGCAGCTGGATCAATATGCTCTCAGTATTACCGAAAAATAGAAGAAACAAAAAAGCCCGGAGGATTTTTCTTCGGGCTTTTTGCTCTAATCAACAAAATCAGCAATCACTTTTGCGCAGTCTCTGGCTCCGTTTTCGCTGGCAATGCCCTTGGCAAGCAGCTTTGCTTGTTCTGCAACCTTAGGCTGCAATGCATACTGTATCGCTTCCGCAAGGCTTGCCGCGGTCAGTTTCTTTTTGGGAATAGGTTTAGCGCCCACCCCTAGGTCGTATGCTCTGTGTGCCCACGCAAACTGATCGTTGCTGAAAGGGATAATCACACTGGGAATTCCCGCCCGAAAGCCGGCTGCCGTAGTGCCCGCCCCACCGTGGTGGCACACAACCGCAACCTTTTCAAACAGCCAAGAATGCGGAATGTTTTGTATTGCAAAAACGTTGTCTGGCAAATTTTGCAGTTCACCCATCCCGCAAAGTATGCCTCGCTTGCCGCATTGTTGCAAGGCTTCGGTTACAAGCTGTACAAAATAGGCTTGTTCTCTCTCGTGAAATACCGATCCAAAACCGATATAGACAGGTGCATCGCCGTTCTGCAAAAACGCCGCAAGTTCGTTTGGTGGTGTATATGCATTCTCTTCTTCTAAAAACCAATATCCGTATTGATGAATATTGCTGTTCCAGTCGCTTGGCCGTTTGAACACATAGTTGCTGCATGAGATAACGGCAGGGTGCCTGCCATCCACCAGTTCATATGGCGCTTGCACATTCTCTTGCAAGCAACTTGTCACACCTGTTTTGGATGCCATCCACAGCATGTTTTGCAGCAGCGTATAGGTTGCTTTGTTGGGCAGCTTGTACCTACCATAGGCAATTACCGAAGCGACTTCATTTGTTTTGTGCATGGGAAATGGCGAAGCCAAAACTGCCGGTATTCCCATTCGCTTTGCAGCAAAGTAACCAATGGTGCAACCGGGATGGTAAACAATCACTTCACTGCCTTCACATGCCTTGTACATATCTTCTGTCATTAGTGTGGCATACTGTTTCATTTTATGAAAAGTCCGCAGCATTTTTAGGGGATTATCTGAAGACTGCGCATCTTTCAGCAGTTGTGGATCAATATTTGTATTTTGATAATCCGCTGCAATCGAATAAAAATCAACCCCATAGCCCCGAATAAAACTTTCAAAGCTGGCTCCCGCAGCGATACGAACCTGCTTTCCCAGTTTTTTCAGCTGCAATGCCAATGCAATATACGGCTGAATATCCCCCCTGGAGCCAGCACATAAAATTGTAATCATAGTTTACTCCCATCTTGAAACATCCAACAACTTGTTGTATATTTATTGTATAACAAACAAGTGAAAAAACAACCGACAATGCACCTGCAAATGTCGGATATTTAAGGGAAGTGCAAATGAATAAACACAAGGAAAACTCTATTCAAACAAAGCAAAACCTAATGGATGCATTTTGGGCGTTGTATTGCGAACGAGGCATCGAAAAAATAACGGTGCGCGAGATTGCGCAAAAAGCAGGTTATAACCGTGGTACATTTTACGTGTATTTTGCTGATGTGTATGACGTGTTGGAGCAAATTGAGAATTCCTTGCTTCCTAGTATAGAGGACTTGCCGCCTCTTCAATTCGACGCTACACTTCCCATTGACAACTTTGTAAAAATGTACGCCGATCATAGCAAATACTATACGGTTTTGCTGGGCGAAAAGGGCGATCCTTCTTTTGCCGCAAAGCTAAAAAGCAGTGTGAAATCCAGCTTGGAAGCACATTTTGCAACGGCGCAAGCCAAAAGTCTGGAGCTGGATTACATGCTGGAATTTGTTCTGTCTGCAATGATTGGCGTGTTAACCCATTGGTTTCAAAGTGAGGAGAAACTGCCGAAGGAACAGCTAGTTGCTCTTATCTATAGACTAATGACCTTGGGAGTTGTTCCCGAGTTACACAAGAATTTTAAAAACCCAAATTAACGCACCTATGGTATTGAACTAGTTACACGAATCATAATAGGAGGCAACACAGTGAAAAATATTGTAATTACAGGTAGTACAAGAGGAATTGGGCTAGAGATGGCGCTGGCATTTTTAAGATCGGGATGCAATGTGACACTTTCCGGGCGAAATAACAAATTGCCAGACACTGCAAAAAACGCGCTTCAGGAGTTTGAAAATCAGTATATATACATCCCCTGCAATGTACAGAATAAATCTGCTCTGAACAAATTATGGAACGAATCTGCCGAAAAGTGGAACTCTGTGGATATTTGGATTAACAACTCCGGGCAAAACGCCCCTCACAAGTATATTTGGGAAACAGGTGAACACTATACCGAAGCTATTATAAAAACAAATATAATTGGCATGATTTTGGGAAGTCAGATAGCTGCTGAAAATATGTTGAAACAAGGGCACGGAGCAATTTACAGCATGGAAGGGCTTGGCTCCAACAACATGATTCAAAAGAAAACCGTCCTTTATGGCACCACGAAACACGCCCTTACCTACTTTATGAAAGGCTTGGCCAAAGAGCTGGAAGGAACACCAGTTATTGCAGGGCGGCTTTCCCCGGGCATGATGCTTACAGATTTCATTACAAAAGACCCGGATGGAGAAACCAACGAGGTGCTACAGGATGAAAGCTTTAAAAAAATCTTCAATATCCTTGCCGATCGGCCAGAGACTGTAGCAAAATTTTTCATTCCGCGCATTTTAGCCAATACCAAGAATGGTAAGCAAATTATTTGGCTAACGAACGGAAAGGCGGCATGGAGATTTATGACCGCGGGTAGCCGCAAGGGACGATTGATGGAGTAAAAATAATTCCAGATACAAAAAACTACAGAAGCAGCTTTTCTATCTCCCCATAAAATATGGCTGCAAGCGCTATAAAGGATTTTGCAAATGAAAGATAACACTGTCAATAAAGTAGATTGTATCCGATGCGTGTATTTTGCTGTTACTTGGGATGCCAGCCTTCCCAAGGCTTGCAAGCTGTATGGCTTTAAATCTGCATGCATGCCCTCTATTACAGTCTATAAATCTTCTGGTATGGAGTGTATGGGGTTTGTGAAGAAAGAATTGAAAAGATAAGATACTAGGCATTACCGCTAGAAACCTGATTGATTTTTTCTATATTGCAATCTCTCCCTTCAAAAAAGATAGCTTTCATCTATATCAGAATGAATGTGCTAAGGCACACCACTCTGTATAGATATGCAATTTATTTTTCTTCCCACTTCAGCTCATCATGTTGTGACACAAATAAAATAGTACCACATTTTGTGCAAACAAACACTTGCACAGATTGGACTGGTGCTTTGCTGGCACGCTGGTGCATTGGTGTATTACATTTTTTACAGTTCATATTATTACCTCTCGTACTTCCATATCATAGTTTATCATACGAGCGGGTTATTTCTTGTACTATTATCTCTTTTGCCAATTTCATATAAAAACAGCATGTGTTTTTTATAGCGCAAAGCACGTTTGGAATGGCAAAAATTTTATTCAGAATGATACAATTAGTATCTGCCATATCGCCCCAAAAATTCAGATGGTTTTCTTCTCTGCTGCTTTTCTAGCGTGCTTTTTTGCCGAAGCAAGCAAATACACTTCCGCAATGCACAACGCAGCAATACATACAATTACAATTGTAACAAGAGTGGGGTATTGCCCATTGTATCCATAGTCGGATGTTTGCTGTAGAAGAATGCCTATATATGCCCAAATAATAACCAACCCATAGGCAAAATCTCTATCTTTTATTGTTTTAAGGCCACCAATTAACGCCCCTATTATCAAAATGATTGCTGCCCACAGCACTGGGGGTAGGCCAAAGCCATCCCACCGAATACTGACAAGCCACACAGAAATATTGGCAATGGTTGCAACGGTGATCCATCCAAAATAAACACTAAAAGGTAGCTTTATGAATAACTTTTCCTTTGCGGACAGGGACTCTTTTTTGATATCGTTTGTTATTTTCATCAAGCAAACCAACAGCACCAGCATCAATACCAATGTAAGGGCAAACATTTCATAGCTCCACAGAAAAATCCAAATAGAATTGGCTATGGATGTGATGATAAAAAATATACCTACTTTGTTTAAAAGAGCGCTGTTCTTATTCCTATTTTTCCCTTGAAACAGGCCAAGCTGATAAAGAGTATATGCACCCAAAAGTATGTATATAATGCCCCAAATTGAAAAAGTGAGGCCGGCTGGGGTGAACAAAGTGGGAAAAGCGTAAGAAACTGCCGCAGTGGTATTTCCATTGATTGGGGTAGTTGCGGCAATTCCGTTTACCACTATGGTGAGTACATAGGTAAGTAGAACCAATATTTTTATTGCACCGCTCTGTTTTTTATTTTCCATGATTAAACTCCTCAGTATTATAAATACAGATTGACTATATTATATAAATTTACCCTGCAGAGCTATCTCTAAACAAATAGGCATGGGAAGAAGATAAAGCAAGAAAAGGCGGCTTCACAGAAAAGCCGCCTTGCCAATGCCTAGATTCATTTATTTTTTTAGTACAGGTATTTGCACCTCTGTTAGCCAGTCAGCTGTGTATTCCTTGTTCCAGATGCCATCAATATAGCTTTCACGTGGATGCCCGGCCGCCTGATATCCATTCTGCTCTATCCAACGGGAAATAAAAGCGTAAGCTGCACCCATGTCCTCGTATGCGCCTTTGTGCATCACAGAGGCTGCTGTGATTGCGGGGATTTCTTTGAAGATGAAACCATCTCCTTCGTTTCCAAACTGCGTAACGGCCTCGCAAATTTCTACATCTATATTGCTTTCCTTATATTCGCCATCATGGTAAATATTGAAACAATATTCGGGCTGTGCGCATTGCAGCCCTGGGTTTGCAGCAACAACCTTCTCGCCAAGCGCTGGCACAACCTGCATAAGGGCTGCATAATTGGCAACAATCTGCCGCGAAGAGAATACAATGCATTTCGGAATTTCTTTTACAACTGCTTTATAGTTCATAAAATAACCCTCCTTCTGTTCTAGAATATAGTGGTTTAATCGAAAGAGTTGGTCGGTGATGGCATGCTGTTCTTTTTCCAAATCGGCTTTGCGTTGTTGCAAAATCTCCGAAATGTTGTGGCCATCAACAATATTGGAGATTTCAACAATGGAAAATCCCACTTGCCGCATCGCAACAATTTCATGTAATCGAAACAGTTGATCTGTGGTGTAATAGCGATATCCGGTGGTTTCATCCACATAAGATGGAACCAATATGCCAACTTCATCGTAATGATGCAGCGTTTTCACAGTGGTTTTTCCCAGTTTGGAGAACATGCCAATTCGATACATTTTTTGCACCGTCCTTTCTTTCGTAATCCCACTTTATATCCTCCGGCAACCGGAGAGTCAAGAGGTAAATATAATTAAATTTTAGATACTGTGCGAATGCAGCAGAATTGCACTATAAATAGAATATTATGTTTTAAAACACTATTATAATAGTTTCAATCGCTTTAAAACAGCAAAAATAACCGCAACAATTGCAGCCATTACTCCCAACAATATGAAGTATCCGTATCTATGTTCTAGCTCTGGCATATAGGTAAAGTTCATTCCATAAAGTCCTGTAAGAATGGTAAGCGGTACAGCAAAAAAAGTAAATACAGTAAGTTTATTTAGTAAGTTATTATTCTTTGTGTTCACCGAGGTGTCGTAAAGATCCATCAGGTGGTCGCACATTTCATGTATACTTTTGGAATATTCATACATTCTGTTAATTCGCATGTCCACATTTTTAAAGTATCGCAAGTCAGTATTCGGGATTAGCTTATTATCATTTGCTACCAGCTGATCGCCCACATAAAGCAACAAGCGCATTGTCTTTTCAATTGCAAAACTAACATTTTTTATTTTCACAATTTCTTCGTAGGGATAAGCTTTTTGTTCTAAAAGAAGGTCGTTTTCCATGCCAGCCAAAATATTTTCAAATTTGCACATTGCATCAAACATTTTGGAAAATGCACTTACCAGCAATTGATAATACACAAAAGAAGTTTTTTCTGCGCCTAGTGTTTCGTGAAGTTTTTCGCTGAAAAATTCATCAATAAACTGGTTGTGCAATCCTTCCTCTTCTGCATACACCAAAACAATAAACTGTTTGCTATAATAAAGATCAAACACATCGTAATGCAAATTGGTATCAATTTTCGCAAAATAGATGAAGCTGAGAAAATCGTAATTTGCATAGCTTTCAAAACGAATGTTTTCATCCATGTTAGAATATTTTTTAATGGGATGAGTTACGATTCCCAACGTTTCAGCAATATCAAAAAATTCACTTTGCGTGGTCGCAATAAAATACTGTTTTTCCTTTTGGTACAAGCCAAAATTCAACAAGTCCGTATTGTCCGACAAATTAAAAAATTTCATATTACCGATTCCTTTCAAAATATAGCTATTGCTTTACCATAAACGATTTCCATGTGGAGCAAACAAAGCCATACAGCGTTATTTGCTTTTATAGTTGAATTGATCTATGGCAAGCAGAGTTTTCCTATTCGTATTGTGCATATTGTTTAACCCAAGGTTCATGCTTATAGCGTGTTTAAAATATGGTGCAACTTATTTTAGATTTACATTTATTGGAGGATTCGCGGCCGAAAAGCGAGCGCTAATACACCCGCATTGGGCTGGCCGTAAAAAGACGTTTTTCATGAAGTATGGTTAGCAGTTATATAACCGTTGACAAGAAATTTTTATTAGATTACCCTTTAATATAGAGCTGACGTCAACTCTCTAAAATGTTAAGGAGAGCTAAAAAATGTATCATGGAAGATTTAAAGGAACACATTACGAGGTGGGTTTTCGCTGGGGTTCATTACTAAAAAAGAAAGGTAAACAGCTGAATTCTTGCCCTACATTTCACATTGGGGAAGATCAATACCGCTTTGCCCAAGCATGCAAAAAAGAGTATCAAAAATACTTTCCCGAGATATTAGATGAAATTCAAGGGATTGCAGATGGCAATGCAGCTAATTTGGAGTTTTTGCAGGCTATGCTCTTTTCTATGTATTGTTTCGAGTTTAGCAATAAATGCACCTGTTTTGCCATTAGCAGCAAGGATGAAATATTGTTTGCCAGAAACAGCGATTTTTTGGTGAACCTTGAAAAGTTCAATATGAATTGTTTGTATGATTTAAAAAACAGTTACCGCTTCAATGGCAATACCACCGCTTATGTGCAAATGGAAGATGGTGTTAACCAGCACGGATTGGCTGTGGGGCTTACCTTTGTTTACCCGCATTTACGCAAAGCAGGGTTAAACGCAGGGATGCTTGTACGTTATATTTTAGAAAAATGCAAAACGACTGATGAAGCATTATCTGCACTTAATACACTGCCCATTGCATCATCTCAAACCTTCACCATTGCAGATAGCAGGGGCGAAATTGCGGTAGTGGAATGCAATTCAAAAATGCTTGTGCTGATAAAACCTGATGACAACAAACATTTTGTTGCGACAGCAAATAATTTTAATTCCCAAGCCATGCAAGCCTATCGCAATCCTGATATTGATGATTGGCGTTCAGACGAACGTTATCATACAGCATACAAGGCTTTAACGCAAAATCATTATTCCTTGCAATTTGCGCAAGATGTTTTAAGTGGCAGACATGGCTTTATGTGCCAACACAATCGCAAAGAGAATGTTGATACCGTTTGGTCTGTGGTATATGATTTAAGACGCAAGAAGATTTGGCGAGCAGAAGGAAACCCCTCTCGAAAAAAATTTATTCAAGATACAAGAATAAAAATAGAATAAATGAGAC
>CAZQBV010000082.1:0-13550 GCA_964592125.1 uncultured Christensenella sp. | reverse complement strand
CTATAGAAATCATTGCTTTTGCAACGATTTCTATTAGAGATTAGTATTATTGCATTTTTCGGAGGATAGTTAGCTTTGGAAAACAAATTAGAGAAAACAAAAATAATCCGCATAAATAGAGAGAGAAAAGAGTTGATATCTCGATTTGCTACCGCATCGGTCTTTCTTTATGGGGTAATCAGCATTGACGAATTTGTTACTGTGTTTAACCATTACGAAGACACCGCAACCAACAGCGAGGAAGCGTTGCTGGCTTTGAAACGGCTTGCCAAAACCGAGGATGTAGAGTATTCCATTTCAGGCAATATTCTTTCAGGTCCAGACTTCCAGCCAGATTTTGACGATTATACAGAAAATGTGGAAGCCATCAGAGCGAGTCAAAAAGGCAAGGCACGCTACCTTCCAGACAAAGATGAATTTCTAAAATATATAGAATGGGACTATCGGGAACCAGAAAAGCCTTATGCGGATCTGAAAGCATATATTTTGAAACACAAACTTACAACCCGAGGCGAAGGGCTCGATGGTGTGGATGGTGATTTGCTGGACCTGCATGAGATGATACAATTTGGTGTAGATGCGTCGGATGAACTAGAATACTTTACTGAGCGAGGCTACAGGTTTAAAGGTATGGATGATTTGAATGATTTTGCCAGGTTAGTTATGGATGCACACAACAACACGAGGATGTACGATAACAATGGATTTACGCCGCATGAGATATTTGAGAAATTCGAGCGTCCCAATCTGCGTCCTCTGCCAAAAGAACCGTTCAGCATTAAGCAAACCGCAAAGACTGGCAGGAACGATCTTTGCCCCTGCGGAAGCGGGCTGAAGTACAAGAAGTGTCATGGCAAGTAGGATTGGTATATGCGGTAATTAACAACGTTTTATGAAAGATTAGCAACGCAACTCAAACGCTGATAAAAGCAATATGATGCATTTGATTCTGATGAGGCGCATTAAGGGCGAGTAGCATTACGCCACACGCCCAGCTCCCCAAACCTGCCATTTGCCGCCATTCAGCCCCCAGAGCTCCGAAACCACAACCCTTCCTTTGCTGGAGCTTGCTTCTATTATCTTGTTGTTTCCCATATAAATTGCCACATGGTGAATTTCGTGAAACCGTCCGCATTCGCATGTGGTCTTTGCCCAGAAAATCAAGTCGCCTGGCTGTAACTCGGATAGTCCTATCATCAAATTGTTATCATAGCAATATTGTGCCTGTTCCACAGATGTTGTGGGGATGCTGATTCCCGCTGCTTGATAAGCAATATAGGTAAGCCATGAGCAGTCAATATATCGCCCCTTTCCGCGTTCTGGCTGTGAATACGGATCACCCAAGCGAGCCAGTGCCGCTTGCACAATGATGGTGCCACGCTCGTTTGGCGGTAAGTTTGAAACGATGTCTTTTAGGTCTCCGGGCAGTGTGCCACCGTAAATATCTATGCCAATGATTTCAGCAAAATAGCTGCTGTATGTGGGAGAAAGCAATTCTTTAAGCAAAGCCAATTGTTCTTCGTTGAAATTGTATTTTGACGCGCATTCTTCTGCGGTGATGCTTTGAACTTCGATAAAAATCACCAATGTGACAGCTTCCGTGACTTCTTCAGGAGTTTCGGCATCCTCAACTTCTTCCGTGCGCACTTCATAGCTTACGGTATAGTTGTTCATGTCCTTGAAAATACTGCGCAAATTTTCAATCTTCTCAGGTGTGAATGACATGGTTTCATCACCATTGTACATGGTTTGAACCGTGTAAATTGCCAGCACATCCGACCAATTGTTGACTGTATCGCTATCACCATCCATACCGCCAGTGTACACCACTTTTGTGGCATCATGCGCCACTGTGTTGGTTATCGCATCAATTTGCCGCTGCACATCCGTTTCAAATTCCGTGTTAATCTCCACAATTGCTGTTTTAAGCGGTTCTCCCTCTTGGGCTTCATCCGCAAAAAACACACCGAACAGTGTTCCCACCACCATGACAATAACCGCGATGATAACAATCACTAAAATCACCACCCCGCCGCCTGCCGCAATCGCCGCAATCAATGCTTTCATAGCGGCAATGGCAATTTTGATACCTGCGATGATGGCTTTTACGGTTAGCTTTATAGCTGTCGCTGCCGCTTTGGCCGCTGCCTTTGCTGCTTGCAGTGCCACTTTTGCAGCTCTAGCTGCTGCTTGAGCCGTGCGAGCTGCCGCCTTTGTCGTTTGAGCAGTTGTTTTGATTGCGCGTGTGCCTGCTTTTATCGCTGTTTTTGTGCCTTTTATAGTTTTCTTAGTGGTCTTTACGATGCCTTTCGGTGTGGATTTCACTGTTTTGGTTGTATTTGAAGCAGCATTGCGAACAGTACGCACAGTGCGAACAGGACGTTTCACCGCAGACGCGTTTTTGGCATTGGCTACTATGTTTTTTGAGGAAGATGCTGTTTTGCGCACGATTTGTATATCTGCTTTTTCTGCTTTTATGTTCATCTTTGGTGTATTCGATACAGGAGATTTATCAGCAGATAAAAAAGAGGAACGGTTTTCCGCTCCCCCTGTCTTTATCTTTTGTGTTTGCCGTATTTTTTGCATCAACCTCTTTGCACCATTTTTTGTGCTTTGCCCTGCTTTCCGTATGGAATGCTCTGCTTTGTGCGTCACTTCATCTGTTGCGTATTGTTGTGGACTTTCCCGCTGCTCCTGTTTGTTATCCGCAACATCTCGCATTTTTTCTCTGCTTTCAATTGCAGCTTTGCGCATCATTGCTTTTGGTAATCGTGCCATTTTAGATAGAACGCGCGGTTCTTTTTTTGTTGGTTTTGTTTTTATGGTTTTCAAAACATCCTCCTTTCACAGCAATAAAAAACAGCGCCGTTTTGGCGCTGTGAGAAGGTAATGCAGAATATGCTCATAACATGCAAATGCCTTTAAGTTTATTAATTTGCCAAAAACGCTCTTTTGCTATGAATGATATATTTTTCGGATATGCAATATTGATATACTTTATTGCGTAGTCTGAAGCAACCATACCATGCTCTTTCATATGTCCTGTAGCCACCGCTTGGCCAACAACTCTTAAAGCTGATTGGATAGATTTTTCTCCACATTCTTTTGCAAGTCGATGAATCGCAAATCCTGCTTGTCTTACATCATGTATACGAGCATTATTGTTTTGCCATTCTTGATTTATCTTGAAACCTTCTAAAATAATTTCGTTTTGCAGATATTCCGGCGCTAATAGTTCTAAAATATGTGTAGCTAATTCTAATGCCCATTGTGCAGCTTGTATTTTGGTAGCTTTCTCAAATAATAGATCCAGCTCATTTCTTAAAGTTTCATTATCTATAATTTTAATTTTACAAATAGTTGACATGAATTCTCCTTAAAATAACATAAATGACCCACATGCTCCAAATTATACCATGCCCAGAATCCAAAGCATAGCAGGGAGAGAAAACGCTCCCCAAAACGCTATTCCAACATTTCTTGAATTTCACCAGGCCTCGTACTCATCATATTGTACAAGCTGTTTTTGGGGAAATTATCCACGAAAGGTACGATGCTGTTACCGCATTTGAGTAAGCCTTTGCCGAGGCCCACGTTGGTGATATAACTAAGTTGATTATCTGAAATATTGAGCAACTTTGCAAGCTCGGCTCTGTCTGTAGGCGCTTGGTTAAGCATCACAAGATACTCCGAATTGGCAAGCATTGTGCGCGCAGTAAGGGATTTCAGGCAATCCTCCACGTTCTGAGTGATGCCCGTCGCTAGCGCTCCGTCCTTTCTAAATTGCTTCCAGCTTTCCGCAAAAAACACAGAGGATAATTCGTTGGCAAAAAAGATATGCATCTCATCCAAAAAGATGTGGGTACGGATGCCACGCTCTCTGTTTTTCGCTACTCTGTTACGGATTGCGTCCGTCATAACCAGCATGCCGGGGGTTCTTAATTGCCTGCCCAAATCACGAATTCCGTAAGCAATCAATCGGTTGTGTACATCTACGTTGGTTTGATGCGCAAACATATTCAGATTGCCGTTTGCAACCATTTCAAGTGCCAACGCAAGCTGTTTTGCCTGTGGCTCTTTTTGGCGGCTCAACTCGTGATGCAGGTCAACCAGCGTTGGTGGCTTGATCATATAGTTACTGGCGAGATATTCTCTGTAAATATTGGTCAAACATCTGTCAATGATGGATTTATCCACCGCCTCCAGTTTGTTTGTGCCACCCATAATCTGTTCAAAGAACGAGAGTAAAAATTCACTTTTGGCAATCAACGGATTTTCGCTGTCGCCATACCCCAATGCCAAATCCAGTGCGTTGATATGGTTGGGCGAGGTGGGTGAAAGATTGACACACACTCCGCCCAAGGCATTTACAAGTGGATTGTACTCACACTGCGGATCACCAATGATAATATCATCATTGGTGGCAAGCAATAAGAAGATGATTTCCCGCTTGGCAAAGAAAGATTTTCCGCTGCCGCTTACGCCTAGTATAAAGCCATTACCGTTGATTAAGTTTTTACGGTTGGCAATGATCAGGTTGTTTGAAATGGCATTCACCCCACAATACGTGCCGCCATTATCCATAATTTCATGGGCACGGAAGGGCATCAGTACAGCGGTTGATTCTGTTGTCAATGTGCGCATGGCATTGATTTTGCGCACACCATAAGGCAGAGCGGTGTTCATACCGTCCACTTGTTGAAATTTCAATACGGCAAGTTGGCACATATGTTTTCTTGCAATGGACAACAGCGTTTCTGTATCACGGTCTAACTGCTCCTTGCTATCTGCTGTGTGCAGCAAAGTGACCAAACCGAACAATAGTGATAGGTAAGATTTTGATGCTATCTCCGTCTTTTCCCCCACTCTACACCGTGCATGAGAGTTTCCCCTCACACGGCGTGCAATCAATAGCTGGTTACAATATCAATTTCGTAGTTCTGTGCTAATAATCGAAGCTTGTTAAGTTTAGCAATAGCTTTTGTATCAAGTTTTAGCATTTTAAAATACTTTTGAACCGTATCTTCTGTTTTGGCGTGGATTAGCATATGGACATAGGTAGAAACAAAAATTAGATTTTTGTAATCATCCTTGCCACCATATTCTTTTGGTGTTTTGTGATGAACATGCATCTCACCAATTTCAAGTGGTTTGTGGCTCACACCACATTTGCCCATTTGTCCGACATATAGAGATATCCTGTTATCGTTGTACTCAGAAGTTTGCCATATTACAGGATTTCGCATTATGTGTTTTAGCACTTTATCGCTGACCGCATTTTGCATCTCATGTATTTTTGCTCTGCCCTCTGCGGTGTAATTACAAACTTCCTGCTGAAAACACATTGGGTTTTTGTGTTTCACAACCGGAATCTGAAACAGTGCGATTTTATCCACATAGTACACTTTCCAATTTGAATTTTTGTAGTATTTTTCAAATGCTTTACTCTTAATACCCTTTTTACTAAATCTTTTTCGTAGTCTAAATTTTAGGATTTTGTTCAAGACATAAGCAATGTCGGCAAAATCAAGATTAGCATTAGTTGCATACTTGTAGTAATTTTGTAAACCTAGAACGCAAGCATTGTATTGCTGAACATTTGGTGCTTTGCTTTCTTTTTGCAACTTTTTAATCTGATTCTTTATCTTCTCTTGTGCTCTGTTCTTTGCCTTGTCTGAAATGTGTGATTTAATGACCCATTTATGAGATTTTTGATGTAACTTCATCTTGAAACCCAGAAATTCGGAATATTGCTTTTTGAGATTGACGATTTTGGATTTTTTAGGGTTGATTTCAAGTTCCAAGCGTTCTTTTAGCCACATTCTTGTCGCCTCAAATATACGATTTGCTTCATCTGCATTTTTACAAAACAGCCTAAAATCGTCTGCATACCTTACGATATGCACTTGTTTGAGGTTTGTGTAATTTCCCAAGACTGAACGCTTTCCCGACGGAGTATAGTCTTTCCTTGTTTTAACTGTTGCCCATTGGTTGGAAATCCACCAATCAAGTTCGTTTAACACAATATTGGACAGCAGTGGGCTTAATATGCCACCTTGCGGCACGCCCTTTGCTGGAACACCAATTCCTTTGATTTCAGCTTTCAACATTTTACCTATTACACAAATTAAGTTTTTATCCCTTATGCCCAAACTCCACATTTGCTTAATTAACTTTGCATGACTGACATTATCGAAAAATCCTTTAATATCTATATCTGCAACGTATCTAAACTTTCCAATGTTAGTAAGAAACATGGTTCTGGCAAGCGCATGAGAGGTTGAGCGGTTAGGTCTAAAGCCATAACTATGTGGATGAAATTTTGCTTCACATATAGGTTCTAAAACTTGTTTAATGCATTGCTGTATCAATCGGTCTTCAATAGTTGGTATTCCTAATGGTCGTTTCTTTCCGTCTTCTTTATCAATCTCAACTCGCTTTACCGAATGAGGTTTAAAATCCAAGAGTCTGTGTCGAACATACTCCACTAGATTTTTGGGGTTTTCACGCCCAATTTTGAGAATATCATGTTTGTTGGTGCCAGCGGTTTTACTTCCTTTGTTTTTTCTGATATTGCGAAACGCCAGCATGATATCCCTCGGGGGTATAAACTTCGTTTATTGTGTATGCACCCAGTGGCATGATCGTTGTTTCCACCATGCGGCTGGTGGGCAATGTAGTTGCTGTGGTTGCTTTCAAACCACCGTTAAACAGTTCATACCGCGCACCATTTAAGGTAGCGTCACCCTGTGGCGTGGTTCCGGTTTCAATATCCCGTCGCTCAATAGAGATAAAGCCCTTTGCTTTTTTATTCGCAATGGAAACATAATATCTCGGTGTTTGGTAATTGGCCGAAACAAAACGCTCTGTTTCCTTGTGTGTGCCATTTGTACCCAACACATATGGTGAGGGAACAAAGGTTTCCTTGATCACATAATCTTGAACAGCAATCGGACCAAATACAGCCTTGCCGCTTGTGTCTACCTGTTTTTCTTCAATCAGCGTTGTGCCCGTTTCGTCATACAGCCCCACTTTACATCCGGCAAGACCGTTGCTGTCTGTGTCCTCGCCCGTGGTGGTTACTTCGATGTGAATTTTCACTTTGTTGTTGGGCACTGTTTTGGTGGTGGTTTCACCGCCTATAATGGTTGCGCTGTAAGAAGTGGTGTTCAATTCATAACCCAAAGGCGCTGAAATCTCTTTCACCTTGTAACTTCCTGCGGCTAATCCCGTCCATGTAATCTTTCCGTTTGCAGGTGTTGTTTTTTGCTCAATCAGTGTTGTACCGTTGCTTTCATACAGCCCGATTACCGCGCCTGCCAACCCTGCGGAATCGTCACCCTCACCCATTTTATGAACAATGAGCGTTCCTGTGTTTGGGGTACGCATATATGCATAAGTGGGGGTAGAATCACGATAGGCGGCAGGGTCGGGATCTGGGAATTCCTGCGGGTCTGCTACGATAGCGAAACCCTCGGCAGCACCCCCATTGTGGAACACGCCAATCTTATAGTCGTTGAAGACCGTTTGGAGCGTACCGTTAAAACCGAACAGTTTATCTGCATTTGCGGATACTGCGGGTACGGTAAACCTCACGCTTGCCGTGTGATCTGCCTTTAATGTTTGCAGCGTGCCAAACGCAAACGCTGTTGCCGAGCCGTTCAGATACATCTTGGTACCTGTGGGGAAATCTACATTGTTTAATGTAAATTTATTGTTGTATCCATTTGCAGGTTGACCATCGGGAATGGAGATTGTCACTGTGCGTTCGTACACATTGTCTGTTGCGTTGTATGTCATAGTGCTTCTTTGTGGCGTGATGATCATACCAGTGCTGGCCGCTTCCGTGGCAATATATTGATGTGCCAATGTTTCCAAATACCAGGCATATTTTGCCACGTTATCCCGTGTAACGCCACCGGAATGAAACGCATTTGCGCTACCCATGTCATTTCCCGCGCCAAACATCATACCCAGTCGCTGCAGGGCGATGTTTGTGGCAATCATGGCTTCATCCCATGTGCAAGCGCTCCACGAGATGCCTACTCCGCTTCCTGCCGACAAACCTTTTGCGGTAAAGGGATAGCCGTTGAACATAATCTCGCGGACTGCGCCACGGAAGATACGTTCTTCTTCCGGAATGCTGGGGAATGTTATGTTAAATGTTGCCGAGCTTGCTGTCGTACAATAACTGGAGAGGTTGGTGGAGCCAACAAAGCCACCGCCCGTGGTGCTGTATGGGTCGGTGCGCAAAGTGACATTGTTAATATATCCTTTGAATGGCACTCCATACGAAGAGGATTGCAATGCGCCAAAGGACGAACGAGATGCGGGGGTTGCAAAAGGGGTGTCAATCCCTACACCGCCGATGTAGTAGTAAAGCCAGCAAAGTTGCTCTGCTGCCTTTACATAACTCATTGTTTTTAAGTAGATTGTTACTGAGGCGGACGAAAGCTATTGAGCCAGTCCATCTGATTATTCCCTGCCATTCAGAGTTTTGGCAGTACACAATCTGAACGTAAAAAGCGACCTTTCCGCATTTGTTTTTTTGCACACGCAAAACCTCCCAATTCTTTTTTATATAAAGAAAGAACACCGTTTCCGGTGCCTTTCTTATGCAATATTTAAAATATGGTTATGTTGAGGATCAGTCAACACTTACAAATTGCCACAGGTTTGGTGAACCAAACATCGGAGCAGTGCTTAACTCGCCCCTTTGATTCACGCTAAATTTTATACCAATGGCACAAATCAACCTCCCCACCATATTGCTTGTATGGCGGGGGGCTTGGTTGAATCAATGATTTCTATTTCACGGTAATTTCTATCTTGGCACTTTTGCCGCCCGCGCTGGCCACAATGCTTGCCGTGCCCGGTTTCAGCCCCGCCACGCGCCCTGTGCTGTCCACCGAAATCACACTTGGTTGGCTGCTTTGGTAGGTTACCACCGCATTGGTGCCCCACTGGCCGCTTTGGTTCACCCTTGCGCGAACGCGCCCAGCTTGCCCCACTGTTAGTTTCTTGCCTGCAGGAGATTGGTAAATGTTCACGCTGCTGCTGGCTGCTGCCTTGGGCTTCACCCAAACTATCAGCTCCGCTTTTTTGGCGGGGTCGTCTTTAGAGCTTGCCACAATCACCGCTTTTTTAGCCACCTTGCCCAGCGTTTTGGTTGCTGTAATCTTCCCATCGGCATCCACTGTTGCCACATCCGGGTTTTTCGAAACAAATTCCGGTTGTGCGGTAAACACACCGCCCGCGCCGTCATCCATATACACACAAGCGGGCACCTTGGCAGACCTGCCCGGCGTAAGATCCATACGTGCTTGCCCCCAGCACACGCCCAGCACATCCACTGTTACTGTTACTGTAGCGGTAGCTTTTTTGCTGGTGTCAAATGTGGAGGTTGCCGTTACGGTCAACTCCTTGTTTGTCTCGCCTATTGCAACTGTTAACTTACCAGAGTTATCTATGGTAGAGGCTGTGCCATCCACACTCCAATCCACTGTTGTGCTTGCGCCGCCCACTGCGGTCACGTCTGCGGCAAACTGCATTGTTTTGCCTTTTGCTACCGTTGCCGTTTCGGGCAAAACCGCTACCCCTGTGATGGCGGGTGTTTCTGGTGGCATCGGTGGTGTTATCGGTGGCGTCGGTGGTGTTACATCAATCAGTGGTAAAACCTGTATGTCTGGGTTTGTAGTACGCTTATATTCTTTGCTGTACTTCTTACCACCTGCAGTAACCGTAACCTCTTCCTCTGCCGCACTCTCCGGCAGCCAGAAATACAACTTGCCTTCGCTGTCTGTTTTGACGTCCACAAGCCCGTTACTGGTTACACCACCATAACGGAGACTTGTCACTGCGGTATTTTTAATCGCTGGGTCTCCCAATTGCAGCACATTCAGATAAACATCAGTAGTGCCATTCTTTGCACCGCCCACAATGTCTGCGCCCTTAGTTTCGTCATTAATGCCAATTGAGCGCACACTGCTAATTGTGATCTTGGTGGTGCCTGCTGCTCCGTCATTCACACTTGCTGGTCTGATGGCAGCAGTTCCCATCCCGTCACCTGAGTCGGTGGTACCATACCCGCCACCTATGCCTGCTGCTAAGTGAGACACTAGTGCTGTTGGTGAATCAGATGTTCCGCACCATGCCTGTACAATTCCGCCCTCAATGGTTACATTGCCGCCATCGCCACCGTTTGCATGTTTGTCACTAAAAAAGCCAGATCCGCCGCCGATGCCTGCGCCACTGGCGTCGGCAGCACCTGACTTGGCATAGCCGCTGGCTGCCGTTACCGTGCCGCCCTGAATGGTTATTATGCCGCCCGCGCCGCCTTTTTTGTTTCCAGATCCGCCACCAATGCCCGCGCCGAAGGCTAGTGCGAAGTGGCTTGTATTATCTGAGGCGCTGCGTGAGCAGGCTGCCGTTACGGTGCCGTGCTCAATGGTTATGATGCCTCCTGCGCCGCCGGTTCCACTTGCATTCCCGCCGCTCTCTCCATATCCATTCCCGCCGCCGATACCCGCACCGACGCCTTCAGCTTGACCCGCCGTACTGTATCCGCTCCATGCCTGTACAATGCCGCTCTTAATGGTTATGATGCCGCCCGCACCGCCGGTTGCAGCGTTAGAATTAGAAATCCCACTCCCTCCACCAATACCCGCGCCTTTTCCGCTGGCAGTAAACGAATCGCTAGCTGCGTTGCTATATGCGCTGGCTGCCGTTACTGTGCCGCCTTCAATGGTTACCGTGCCGCCCGCGCCGCCGCTTGCAGCACCAGAATCAGAACTTCCAAACCCTCCGCCGATGCCTGCACCTATGCCGTTGGCATAAGCTAACTCGTTGTATGCACTATACGCATATACTGTGCCGCCCTTAATGGTTACCGTACCGCCCGCGCCGCCTGTTGCAGTGTCAGAATCAGAAAGTCCAAACCCGCCGCCAATACCCGCACCGTAGCCTCTGGCATCAGCCGCACCCATTTGGTATGCGCTGTACGCCTCTATCGTGCCGCTTTTTATGGTGATGCTGCCCGCGTCTTTGTTTGTATTAAAGCTGCCGCCGATGCCCGCACCGTAGCCACCAGATTTGGCGGAAAGCGTGCTGTCTGCATCAATGCCGTTGTAGCTTTGTATGGTGATTTTCGCTTCTGTACTATCTTTGGCGACTTCCAGCCCGGCTTTGTTCAAGCCGCTTTGCAGCTCATTAGTACCCTGCAAAAGAAGGTTCACATTTGCACCCGGCTCAATCCGGAAGGCACAGATATCATCACCTAAGCTTGCGATGGAGGTATTGATTGTTGCATTGTTAAGCAACACCTGTACGCCTGTTGCAGGCAAGTCACTTACAGTTGCCGTATCCGCTGCCACCACAATTTGAAGGGGAGATGTGGTGCTGGATGTGCCACTGAATGTGATGGTATTGTTGGGGGCGATGCCTGTTTGCTCTGGGATTGTGTCTCCCGTCACTTTCAGTGTGTTCGCGCCATCTTTCGCTATTGTGATGGTGCCAGACGCATCTGCAATAACTATGTCAGCTGCTTGCAACGCAACCTGTGGCGCTTCTTCTGCCTCCACTGCTTCTATTTCGGTGAGCTCCGTTATGTCTGCCGCTGGTGGCTGCTCGCTCTGTGCCGATTGCTCTTCCAGCTCCACCGCTTCCGGCTCGCTTGGCTGTGGCGCTTCCTCCACCTGCGGCGTACCCTCCACCTGCGGCGCTTCGCCCGCCAGCACACCTGTGGGCAGCATCAGGCCAATTGCCAGAACTACCGCCACTGCTACCGCCATCCATTTTCTCAGTGCCAATTTCTTCGTTTTCCTTGCTCTCTTCATCTTTCCATTCCCTCCTGTTTTGGGGCATGGCTACACCCCTTCAATCTTTTTATTTTTACCTTTTTAACGTTGCAAAATGCTTTGCAAATAGAATTTACTTGTTACAAAATATCTTTTTCTGCGTAATTCTGTTGTTTTTTTAAAAAACAAACCGATCTGAATAATTTTTTATGCAGCCTATTTCTGCAAATTTTCTCTAATAAATTTATAATATCACAAATATAAAGCAAAAACAGCAAAAAATAGAAAAAATTTTCTACTTGCAAGGGATAGGTTTTGGTAGACCCTTTCCAATATGCTTAGGGTTCATTCGGAACCTAACCCTCTGCCTTTAAGTTCTTTCATTTGTATTTTGTACATCATCTCCTCTATCTGCTGCGCCCAACTTTCGCTTTGTTCGCAGTAGAGAACCGATATGCCTTTCACACTATCCCCTCTGTAGTACTTGCCATCCCTTTTTAAATAGTTATTAGCAAGGTTTTCAGCGGCATACTCTATCCCCTCGGTAGTCGTATCAAAAGCTTTCCATCCATCACTTGCCTTGTTCCACAAAACTTGGAAATTGTACACAGAACAAAAACTATCAGAAGTTGGTGCATAAACATATTTGGGAAGACTACATAGAACGTGCGGAAGACTTTCGCCATTCGCAAAAAGGGAAAGAAACGTATACAAGACGAGGACAGACCATTGAGCGAGTATTTGCCGATGCAAAAGAAAAATATGGCATGAGGTACACACTGCACAAAGGGATTGTCCGAGTTACTAACTGGCTTAGGCTTAAGTTTGCTGCAATGAACCTCAAAAAGATGGCGATGTGTCCGATTTTTTGAGTTCCTTCTTGGCCTTCTCTATCTCCACAGCCTGTGCCGCAGCCTGTTCACGCTCTTCTTCAGCAACGTCTTTGAGCTGTTTGGTTAGATTGTATCCTTGATTCACCGACAATTCGCCCGCGCTTAGCGCTTCCTTGATTGGGGTAGGGGCATGTTCGTCAATTTGGATTACTTTGTTCATAGTGCCACGGCTTATTCCCACGGATTCAGCAATTTCCTGTTTTGTGTCTGTTGGTTCTAATTCTTCCGAACCTTCGGACAATGTTGTCCGAAGGTCAGTTCTTTTACCTTTATTCATTTTTGCCTTCGCTTCCACATCCGGTTTCAGCTTCAGTGCAATCTGCCCCAAATCCCATGTGGAAAGATTGCGGCGGTTACGCTGGGTATTGAGTGCCCATTGCTTTGCTTCCAACATAGTTTCAAAAGAAAAAACCGCCATTCGATATGCAACATTATGTTTCTCACATATCTTATGGCGGTGATGTCCATCCACTATATTCATTTCTTCATCTACAATGACCGGGCTGTAACAGCCGTGTGCTATGATTTCCTTTTCCAGTGAGGCAAACTGTTCGACAGGCAATGGTGGAAGCAAATCCCGCAGTTCTTCCAGCACCTTCGGCTTTTTGTCCGTGCTTAAATATGTAGTTCCGGTATTTCTCATAAATCCTCCTTAAATCTCTGGAATTTCCAACGTTTCTTCAGTAATATCCTTTTTGGGTTTTACCGACAAAAACTCTACCTCGTGCGCTTTTACCAAAAATCCCGTCTGTACGCTGCCGTCATCTTTAGAAACTGTTACCGTTTCAAAGTCTCCCGTAGCTGCCATCCTTGGCTTTGTACCTGCGGTCGGATGCAATGCGCAAGATGGCATAGGGGCGTT
>CAZQBV010000081.1:0-13642 GCA_964592125.1 uncultured Christensenella sp. | reverse complement strand
TATCAAAATGTATGTCAGGGTGCACAGCGTCGTGCAGATGAGCTGGGCGTAAAGCTGGAGATTTCGGATGCAAACTTGGATTCTGCACAGCAGGTATCTTTTGCAGAGAACTTCATTGCAAAAGGTGTAGATGTTCTGGTATTGACACCCGTTGATGCAAAAGCACTGGTACCTGTAGTTAAAATGGCTACAGATGCAAATATTCCCGTTATCACAGAGTCCAACCCTGTTGGCGGCGAAGTTACATGCGTAGGCGCAGACAACAAAACAGCTGGCAAACAGGCTGGCGAATGGTTTGGCAACTATGGAAAAGAAAAAGGCATAGACCTGAATTTCCTATTGGTTGGCCTGCCAAACTTTGAAGATTGCCGTTTGAGAATAGAGGGCTTCAAAGAAGGTTTGGAAGCAAGTGGTGCTACATACACAATTGCACAGGAAGTAGATGGCGAAGGATCGAAAGAAAAAGCGTTGTCTGTTTCTACAGATGCTTGCACAGCAAATCAGCAAATCAATGCAATTTTTGGCATCAATGATGACTCTACACAGGGCGGTATTCAGGGCTACAAATCTGCAGGTCTGGACGAAGCAAACCTAATGGCACTGGGCTTTGGCCTGGAAGGTGTAGTAGGTAGAGAATCTCTGCTGAACGAAACACCTGTTATTGCAGAGCTTGCTATGTTCCCAGATTTTGTTGGTGCTTCTATTATAGATGCTGCACTGGCGCATAAGGCTGGCGAAACTCTTCCAGAGCGTTTCCTAACACCTACAACAGTGGTAACGGCCGACACATACAAAGATTTCTATACACAAGAGGGCGACAAATGGGTTATGAACTTTGACGCAATCGAAGCGCTAAAAGGCTAAGAACACAGAACGCGGTGAAGGCGGGTGAAAATCCGCCTTCATAATTTTTACATTGGTTTAGAAAATAATGTCACTTGGCAATAAAATAGATATATAAGTTTTATGATAAAAAGAGAGGGTACTAGTATGGAAAGAACAATAAAAAAAGAAAATGTATTCAGTAAAATGATGCAGAACGAAATCAGCGGATTGGTCATTGCGCTGATTGGTTTGGTGGTGGTATTTTCTATTTTAGCACCGGTTTTCTTTACACCAACAAATCTTTGGAACATCTCCCGTCAGGTTTCGCTGAATGCTATTGCTGCCATTGGTATGACAATGGTTATTATTTCCGGCGAAATAGATTTATCCGTAGGATCGTTGCAGGCGTTGGCCGGCGTTAGTGCGGTTATGGCAATGAATGCAACAGGCAATATTTTTGTGGGTGTTTTGGTAGCGCTGGCCATTGGTGCGTGCACAGGCCTTATCAATGGTACGCTGGTAACCAAGCTGGGGCTGAATTCTCTAATTGCCACACTGGCCACAATGGCAATCTTCCGTGGGCTTATCATGGTTATTACCAATGCGGTTTCCCAAATTGTGGAAGTAAGGGCGTTTGCCGAAATTGGTGCAGGCAGCATTGGGCCAGTGCCCATTCCGGTTATCTTTGCGGTTGCATTGATTATTGCATTTTATTTTGTAATTCACAGAAGTGTTTTTGGAAGATATATTTATGCGGTTGGCGGCAACAAGGAATCTGCAAAATTGGCTGGGTTGAATGTTCCTAAAATTAAAATGCAAGTTTATATTTTAGGAAACCTTTTGTTTGCAGCCAGCGCAGTGATACTAACTTCTCGCTTGGATTCCGGTCAGCCCAACGCAGGCGTGGGTATGGAAATGAACGTAATTGCTGCGGTAATTTTGGGTGGCGTTAGCTTGAATGGTGGTACAGGCTCTTTGATAGGCGCAATCATTGGTGTTGTGCTTCTGGGTGTTATCCAAAATGGCTTGGTGCTGCTGAATGTAAACTCTTTCTGGCAAGATATTGTAAGAGGTATCGTAATTATTTTGGCTGTGTATTTGGATGTTCGCAGAAAAGCAAGTGTAGAAAAGAGACTGCTAAGGGAATCTCAAGCTGCACAGGCATAGGGAGGAGAAACAAGCATGAGCGAAAAATTATTGGAAATGAAAGGGATGACCAAGTTTTTCCCCGGAGTGCGTGCGTTGGATGGCGTAGATTTTGACCTGTATGCTGGCGAATCTCACGCACTGATGGGCGAAAACGGTGCTGGAAAATCCACTTTGATTAAAATTATTTCCGGCCTATACAAAGCAACCAGCGGAAAAATGATGTTTTGTGGAAAAGAATGCAATTTTGACACACCGCATCAGGCCATTCAAGAAGGCGTGGGTGCCATCTATCAGGAGCTGAACCTTGTGCCCAATATGTCTATTGCGGAAAATATTTACTATTCCCGCCTTCCAGCAAACAAACTGGGCATTGTAGACATAAAAAAAGTACATGAGGATACCAGAAAATTATTGGAATATATTGGTCTGAATGTAAGCCCAAAAACAAAAGTAAGTGCGCTTCCGGTTGCAAAACAGCAATTGGTAGAGATTGCAAAAGCAGTATCGATGGATGCAAAAATCTTAATTATGGACGAGCCAACCTCGGCATTGAGCCCCAAAGAAATAGACAACTTATTCCGCATTATTGACGACTTGAAGAAAAAGGGCTGCGGGATTATATACGTTTCTCATAAAATAGAAGAGATATTTGCCACTACAGAACGCATTACAGTATTGCGAGACGGGCAATATGTGGATACGGTAAACACAAAAGATATTGATGCGGATCAATTGATATCGCTGATGGTAGGCAGGGAACTTTCCGATTTGTACCCCAAAGAGGAGATACCCGTTGGCGATACCATTATGGAAGTGAAAAACTTGACCAGCGCTATTGTGAAGGATGTTTCCTTTAAGGTGCGCGCAGGTGAAATTCTGGGCTTTTCTGGCTTGATGGGTGCGGGCAGAACAGAGCTTGCCCGTGCAATTATTGGTGCGGATACACGCGTGTCGGGAACCATTGTAATAGATGGCAAGCCTCTTGCGCCAAATTCCACAGAGGCATCCCAAAAAGCGGGCATTGGTTTTGTGCCGGAAAACCGCAAGGAACAAGGTATTTTTGGCACGGCGGATGTAAAGTTTAATATGACTATTTCCACCATTAAAAACTTTAGCACCACCGGAGGCATTGCCAAACAAAAAGAATATGCAAAGGTGGATGAAATGGTGGGCAAGCTGGCCATAAAAACGCCCAGTATTTCGCAAATGATACAAAAACTAAGTGGTGGAAACCAACAGAAGGTAATACTGGCACGCTCGCTGATAAAGCCGGATTTGCGCATATTGATTATTGATGAACCCACAAGGGGGATTGACATTGGCGCAAAGGCAGAAATTTATTCTATTATAGATAAATTGGCGCAGCAGGGCATAGGCATCATTATGATGTCCTCTGAAATGCCGGAGATATTAAGCATGTGCGATAGAATTTGCGTGATGAAAGCCGGCAGAATTACCGGCGAATTAACCCGGCAGGAAGCCACACAGGAATTGTTGTTACAAAGAGCCATTTAGCGTCTACCCCACAAAGGAGAAACCGTATGAACAATATAAACAAATGGTTGAAAGAGGTGGCAGGCCTTCTGGGCAAGCTATCTGCCGCAGGGCAACCGGGCATTTGCACCTTTCAGCAGGGCAAGATAGATGGTTGCGAAGCGCGGGATTTTGATGATTCTGGCTGGAAAAACGTGATGGGCAAGGGCGCGCCTATACCCGGCATTGCCACCGATACCGTTGCCACGGAAAAGCAGCAGGTGAAGCTGGATTTATGTGATTGGTCTATGGTGGACGGCCCTGCCGCCATGCGCAAAAAAATATGCCTTCCGGAAACAATAGAAGGCGTGGCAACCGCAGGCAGTAAAATATTGGTTACCATGACCATGCTGGCACCGCTTAGTATCTATATAGATGGAAAAGAAGCCGCCAGCTATAGGTATTGGGGCGATACCCGACTTTGTGAGCTGGTGGTAACGGAAAGCTACCAGCCGGGCGACACCCACACAGTGGTGTTTAAAACGCCGGAAAACGATGGCGATGCGCATTTGGGTGTATGTTTCAACTATGAAGCGGTAGAGCAAGCCATGCTGGATTTAACCACTGCAGTGGAACAAATTGCCTTTGCGCGGCGGCTGCAGCGCCTGCACGGTGCCGCGGTAAGCAGTGTTCTGGCCAAGCTGGACAGTATGCTGGATGTAGATGCTGTGGCAAGCCGCAATTGGCAGGCCATTCGCCAGTGCTTGCAGCAAATAGACAGCACATTGGCCGAGCTGGACAGCTATGCAAAAGAATTTAAAATACACATCGTGTCGCATTCCCATTTGGACATGAACTGGCTGTGGGACTATGAGGACACTGTGGATATTTGCGTGCGAGACTTCCGCACCATTTGCGATATTATGGACGAAAACCCAGATTTGCGCTTCTCCCAAAGCCAAACCTGTGTATACGATATTGTACAGAAAAATGACCCGGCGACATTCCAACGGGTCTTGAAAAAAATACGGGAAGGCAGCTGGGAAGTAACGGCTGCCACTTGGTCGGAACACGACTTTAACACATCCGGTGGCGAAGTGTTTGCGCACCAGTTGCTTACCGCAGCCGAATATGTGCAAAACACATTGAAAGCACCCAAATCGCGTGTGTGTTGGGAGCCGGATACCTTTGGCTTCCCCGCCACTGTGCCAAACATACTGGCGCGTGCGGGCGTGGAGTATTTCTACCATTTTCGCTGTGGCACTGGTCATGCGCTGAACTGGTGGGAAGGCACAGATGGTTCGCGTGTTTTGGACTTCTGCTTTGGCCCGTACAACAACGCGCTGCGCCCAAACAATATGATGCCGGTGGCATACACGCTGTTTGACAAGTACGGCATGAAAAACTCCATGTTTGTATTTGGCGTGGGCGACCACGGCGGCGGACCCACCAGAAACGATATTAGAATAAAACGCTATTTGGATGGCAAGCATTGCCTGCCGCAACTGGTATTTTCCAAGGTGCAGGATTTCTTTGACGAAGCACTGCAGGAAAAATGCGATTACCCCGTGCATAAGGGCGAAATGAACTTTATATTCGAGGGTTGCTATTCCACCAAAAGCAAAATAAAAAAATATTTGCGTCATGGCGAAAACAGCCTGCTGGATGCAGAAGCTGTGTTGGCACTGGAAAAGCTGGGCGGCACAGATGTAAGCAAGCCCTATGGGGACGTGATGCGTGCGTGGGAAAAGTTGAGCTTTCTGGGCTTTCACGATATTTCTTGCGGCTGCAACATACGGCAGGCAGATGTGCACGACTATGCCCTAGGGCAGGAAGTAATTGCCACGGCACAGGCTGTGCAACCACAGGTGCAGGCAGATGAAACCGCTATTACCGTGCTGAACCAGCTGGGTTTTGAACGGGACGAGCTGGTGTGTGTGGATGCGCCAAAGGGATTGGGCGAAAGCGGTTGTTTGGAAGATGCAATGGGGCAGCACTTGCCTTATCAGGTTGTGGATGGAAAGTTATATTTTATTGCGTTCGATCTGCCTGCTTTTTCCACAGCGGTGTATCGTCCGGTAAAAGAACATGAACACCACGAGGAAGCCATAGCTGTAACCATGCGCGAGGGCACAGAGGATGGCAGCGTGTGCACGGTGGAAACAACCCGCTTTTTGTTGGAACTTTCCGCACGCTCGGGAACCATAACCACGCTGTACGACAAGACGGCAAAACGCCATGTGTTGCAGCATTTGGAAGGCGAGCCGGAAGTGCGCATTGCCTACCGCGGCGAGCGCAGCAGCAACTCTTTGATGATGACCTACGAAGAGCCGCACATTATGTCTGCATGGATGATAGGCAATATAGAGCGCACGCAGAATTTACTGCGGGCAGATAGCATAGAGCTGGTGGCAAACGGCCCGGTGCTGGCAAAGCTGCGGGTAACCAAGCATGTGAACGAAACCAAAATACAACAGTTTATCACTGTGTATGAGAATTTGGACAGAATTGATTTTGATATAGATATTGACTGGCAGGAAATGGGCCACTACAAAACAGGCGTACCCATGCTGAAGGTGGGCTTTGCTGCAGATATGAGCGCACCCAGCTATACCTATGGTATGCCCATGGGCAGCATTGGGCGCAATATCCACGGGCAAGAGCTACCCGGCTATCGCTATGTGGCCATGCACGAGGAAGGGCGGTCGCTGGCGCTGCTGAATGACTGCAAGTTTGGCTTTTATGCACAGGGCAATCTGCTGTATACCACAATGGTGCGCGGCTCTTACTCCCCAGATGCACAGCCAGACAAGGGGCAGGTAACGGCAAGCTATGCTATTGTGCCCTACTATGGCGAAAAGAATAGGGCACAAATGACAAACGATGCGGCATCCTTCAACCAAAAGCCGCTGGCCTACCACGGCACCACCGCAATGGAGGGGGCAGAGGAATCCAACCTGTTTGTAGAGGATGAAAACGTTGTGGTTACCTGCATAAAGCCTTCTTCCAATGGCAAGGGCATTGTGGTTCGTCTGCTGGAAACAGATGGCATAAACACAGAAACAAATGTGTTCCTAAATGCGGAAATTGCCATGGCTTACGAAATGGATCTGACAGAAAAAATACTGCGGCCACTGCCTTTGCAGCAGTGCGCAACCAGAATTACTTTGGCAGCACACGAAAACCGTACAATCTACTTTGAATTAGCGTGAGGAAAACAGTATGACATCAAGAGAGCGCATGCTATGCGCATTATCAGGAAAAATGCCGGATGTATTGCCGGTAACCACACACCATGTAATGCCCTATTACTTGGAAAAGTGCCAGAATGGAATAAGCATTGCCGAATTTTTTGACAAGTTTGGCATGGATGCCATCAACTGGAAGGTAAGCCAATTGCCAAACCCGGAAAAGGGCGAATATGTAGACCCTTTGCAAGGCAATCAAGGCTTTTTGGAAAGCACGCGCATTGTATCTGAAAACTGGCAGGTGGCGGAAGAGGAAATCCCTCACGACCAGTACAAAACCATGCGATATACCATAACCACACCGGGCGGTGTGCTTTCGCTGGTGCTGCAATCCAACGCCTATACCACATGGATTTTGGAACACCCCATAAAAGAGAAAAGCGATATAGAGCTGGTGGCAAGCTATGTGCCCTACCCGCTATGCGACCTTGCCGGCGCACAGCAGGCGCGGGAAGAAATTGGGCAGCGCGGCATTGTGCGCACCCATGTGCCCACCACCATAGATTTGTTTGGGCAGCCCGGCTGTTGGCAGGATGCCTGCTGCATGGTGGGTACCGAGCGTTTGATTATGGAAACCTACGATGACCCCGATTGGGTACATGAATTGCTTAAAATTGTGCAAGCACGCAAGCAGGCCTACCTGCAATCTGCAAATGGCGCTGCTTACGACATAATGGAGCTGGGCGGTGGAGATGGCTGCACCAGTGTGGTTTCACCAAATATTTTTGTTGAATTTGTTGCGCCCTATGATAAAGTATTGATTGACACAGCGCACCAGAGCGGGCAAAAAATTGCCTATCACTTGTGCGGCAGCAAAATGGCATTGGTGGACGACATTGCACCAATGGGCATGGACGCCATAGAAACCCTTACACCTTCCTCTATGGGGGGCGATACCGATCTGGCGCTAATTAAGAAAAAGCTGGGTGACAAAATGTGCTTGATTGGCGGTTTTGATCAAAACGAATATTTTGTAAACAGCACGCCGGAACAAACAAGGCAGGCTGTGAAGCGGTGCTTTGAACAGGCCGGAGCAGGCGGCGGCTATATCATAGCGCCATCCGATCACTTTTTTGATGCGAAGGATGAACTATTACTGGCATTTGCGCAGCAGGCGCATGCTTGCCGGTACGAATAAAAAAATGGAAACACATTGGAGGAATACAAATGAGAGGCATTAAAGCGATAGAATCTGTTTATAACGATAAATCACCTGAAAACTGCGGTTTTTGGCTGGGAAATCCATCCGAAGCGGCAAAAGCGCAATACTGTGACCACTTTGGCATTGTGGAAGAAGAACTGACAGAGCAGGAAAAACACAACTTGGAATTTAGCGTTCTGACATCTGAAAAGGTGGGCAAGGCGGATATACAGCTGGCCAAGGCACTGAACAGCGACCTCATGTGGCTTTCGCCAGAGATAGACCCCTCCAGCTGGAGGCACCCAGAGGGGCGACCCATGTGGGATGTATTCAAAGAATCTCGTACTAGCCTGGGGCAGGAGGGCGTGTTTGCCGATACCGAGGATGTAAAAGAGGTGGAGGCCTTTGCGTGGCCTAATCCCGATTATTTGGATTTTAGCTCTACAATGGCAAATATACAGATGGCAAAGCAGGAAGGTATGGCTGTGCTGGGCGGCATGTGGTGTCCCTTCTTCCATGTGGCTTGCGACTTTTTTGGCATGGAAAACTACTTCATGAAAATGCACACAGACCCCGATGTGGTAATTGCTACAACAGAGCGCATTACAGATTTTTATTTGAAGGCAAACAAAAAATGCTTTGAAGCAATGGGCGACCAGCTAACCTCCTCCTTTTTTGGCAACGATTTGGGAAGCCAGCTGTCGTTGATGATCTCCAACGATTTTTTTGATAAGTTTATAGCACCCTATATGAAGGTGTTGATAGAACAGATGAAGAGCTTTGGGCTAAAAGTAACTATGCACTCCTGCGGCGCTATTTTTGACATCATTCCTCGCCTAATAGAGTTGGGTGTGGATGCCATTCACCCATTGCAGGCCAAAGCAGTCAATATGGATGCGGAAAAATTGGCGCGTGAATTTGGCAAGGACTTGGTGTTTATTGGCGGTGTGGATACGCAGGATCTGCTTCCCTTTGGCACACCGCAGCAGGTTGCGGATGAAGTGCGTCGCTTGCGCGATATTTTTGGCGGCAAGTATATTGCATCGCCCAGCCACGAAGCGTTGCTGGAAAATGTAAGCATAGAAAATGTAATTGCCATGAGCAAGGCGGCAACAGAGTAAAATAGATTTCAAATGATGCGCAGCACGCGCGGCCTGAAGAACGGTTCTCCGTTTTTTCTATTGGCTATCAGTAGTGGATGCAAATTGAGTGCCTACCGCACATGGCACACAATTTGCATTGCTATGGTCATTATGATTCAATTGAAAGAGCAAGCTGGAAAGAGGCGGAATGAACGAATACGCGAAGGTTTTGAAAAATGGTGCGAATCAAAGCACCATAAAACACTCCAACCGTGGTTTGATATTTGAAGTAATCAACACCATGGGGCCATGTTCGCGTACGCAAATTGCCAAACTAACCGGCCTTACCAAAACATCCCTTACCAATATCACTACGGAAATGATAGAGGAGAAAATCATTTGTGAGATTGGCGCAGCAGATTCGCTGATGGGCAGAAAGCCGGTGATGCTGGATATATCGCCCGCCTCGCCCTGTGCCGTGGGCATAAACATCAACCGTGACATTGTGTTTGCCAGCTTAACCAATTTGCGAGGCGATTTGAAACTGGAGCGAAGCTATATTATTCGCCCAAACGAAACAACGGAAAGCCTGTGGGAGGGCATTGTGTCTTGCTGCGACAGTATTTTAAACCATGACATCACCAAAAAGGCGGAGCTGCTGGGCATTGGCGTTGCCTCCATTGGTCCACTGGATATAGACAAGGGCATGATTTTAAACCCACCCAATTTTGCAGGCGTAAAGAATTTGAAAATTGTATCCATGTTGAAGGAGAAATATGGATTACCCGCTTTTATGAGCAACGATATGACAGCTGGCGCCATTTCGGAAAAGCTGTTTGGCTATGGCAAGCGTGTGCCCAATTTTGTATATATGGGTGTTACCAATGGTATAGGCGCGGGTGTTGTGGTGGATGGAAAATGCTATATGGGTAACCGCGGCTTTGCGGGTGAAATAGGCCATACTAGCATAGACTACAATGGAAAACCCTGCGCCTGTGGCAACAAAGGTTGTTTGGAATTATATGCAGGCACGCCGCACGCTGTGGAAATGGCGCAAGAAATGGTGGATGCCGGGGAGATTAGCCTACTTTCCAACAGAAAAGAAATAAGGTGGCGGGATATTGTGGATGCTGCCCAAAAAAAAGACAAGGTGGCATGCCAAGTGCTGGATAAAATGGTGGAATACCTTGCCATTGGTTGCACAATGGTGGCCAATATGTACGACCCACAAGTGATTTATTTGGGTCACGATGTTGCCATTGCGGGGGATATGATCATTCAGCCCATCAAGAAGATTGTGAACCAAAAGCGTTTTTCCAGCGGTATTGCAGCGGTGGATATTAAAATCTCCAAATTTGGGGATATGCTATACAAGATAAACGGCGCTTCTGTGATTATATACAATTATATAATGGGCGCACTGGTAAATTATAAAGGTTAACTAAAATCTAGAAAAAACAATTTTGGGGGTTACAAGCATGAAAAGAAGCTTGATAAATAAAAATATACTTTGGGCTGGCGATGTGCTGAAGCAGCATGGCATTACCCTGCCAGAGTTTGCCTATTGGGATATGCAGCAATGGCGCAGCAATGCAGCCAATCTTGTCAATATAAAAGGCGCAATGCTGGGCTGGGACGTGACAGACTTTGGAAATGGCAACTTCCTAGAAGTGGGTGGTGTGTTGTTTACCTTGCGCAATGGCAACTTTAACGATAGCAGCATTGGCACGCCCTATGCGGAAAAAATAATGGTGTTGCGCCCGGGGCAGCGGTTGCCCATGCATATGCACAAAACAAAGCACGAGGATATTATCAATCGCTGTGGGGCAAACTATTGCATAAAACTGTGGAACACCGGAAAAGATGGACAGCCCGATTGCGAAAGCGATGTGGAGGCTTACTTTGATGGAATTAAAAAAACAGTGAAAGCAGGCGAAACGTTGGTAATACAGCGCGGATGCAGCATCACCTTGCCGCCCTATCTGTATCACACCTTCTGGGGGCAGGAAGGCAGCGAAAGTGCTGTTGTGGGAGAGGTATCCTCTGTAAATGACGACAATGTGGACAATCACTTTGCAGAGCCGGTAAACCGCTTTTCTGAAATAGAGGAGGACGAGCCCTGCATTTGCCCGCTGTGTAATGAATATAGCATACTGGAACAAGGCTAAAACAAAACTGAAACAAGTTAACAAGGGCAGGGGCAAAGGCTTCTGCCTTTTTTGTGGCACTTATATTCTGGCTATGTAATAATAAAAAAATCCTCTTAAACAGTATGGCGTTTACACACTGTTTAAGAGGAGAGTGCCTAAGATATCTTTGGTTATAGTGTCTCTACGTTTCTACCGTTTTGGACGAAACGAGGATTTTAATTTGAACTGAGAAATGTGCCCATGCAGCATTTCAGATTGTCCGCTCATCTCTTCAGAAGAAGCGGCGCTTTCTTCCGCGGTAGCGCTGTTCTGCTGCACAACTTGTGATACTTGATCTATCGCCAAGTTAATTTCCGAAATAGCCGCAGATTGCTCTTCTGTGGATTGCGAGATGTTTGTAACAATTTCTGTGCTTTCGTTAATTCCGGCAACAATCTTCATAAGGCTATTTGCTGTTTCTTCCGCTATGCGATAGCCATATTCCGCTTTTTCAATAGAGTTTTCAATTAAACTGCTGGTATTCTTGGCAGCTTCTGCACTTTTTGCAGCTAAATTTCGCACTTCGTCAGCAACAACTGCAAATCCTGCGCCATGTTGCCCAGCTCTGGCGGCTTCCACTGCTGCGTTAAGCGCCAAAATATTTGTTTGGAACGCAATGTCGTCAATTACGTTCATTACTTTGCTAATATTCTGGCTGGACTCTTTGATTTCCTTAACTGCCTGTGTCATTTTTAGCATTTCGGCGGAACCAGCTTCGGCACTTTGTTTTATAAAACGTGCTAAATCCGCAGCATGCGCTGCCATATTGGAGCTGCTTTTTATTTGCGTAGACATTTGAGCAATGGAGGATGAAACCTGCTCCACAGTTGCGGATTGCTCTGTAGCACCTTGCGCCAGTGATTGCGCGCCATCTGCAATTTGCTTCGCACCCAGAGAAACCTGACTGGACGCAGTGTTGATATCTTCAAACATTTCATTTAACCTTACAATGGTTCTTTGTAAAGCGCGCCCCATGGTATCCTTTTCTCCTCGAAGAGAAACTTTCATGGTTAAATCGCCAGCTGCCAAAGCTTCTAAAACAGCAATCTCTTTTCGCGTCTCTTCCACCATTTGTTGGAAGGAAGCAAACAGCAGGCCTATTTCATCGTTCACAGGATAACTAATATCCACATCCAAATCGCCAGTAGAAATTGTTTTTGCCGCTTCGGTAACTGCAAGAATTGGTTTCATAATGCTTTTTGTAAGCTGAATGGTTAAAATAATGCATGATACAATTGCGGCAGCAATCAGTGCCAACATAACAATGAGGCGAGAATCTTGAAGCTTTTGTATCTCAACACCCTTTTCATCGGCTAAAACGGCAAAACGTTCTTCTATAGATTCCAAAGTAGAAATTGTTGCTTCGGTTTCGGGAAGAATGGTGGTTACAAACAGTTGCTCGGCCTGTTCTAAATCGCCCGCTTCAATCAGCGCAACAACATCGCCAGCACTGGTATGCATCATTGCGTGAGGGTCTTTTACTTGTGCCAGAAGAGACAGCGCTTCCTCGTCGGTCATTTGTTTTGCCTCTTCACTATCGAGCCATTTTCCAAGTGCGCAGGTAGAAGGATCTAAAGAACCAGTAAATTCTTCGCCTGTTAGAATGGCTTCAGTAAGGCCTTGCCGCCATGCGTAATGCGCTTTTAAAACTTCAGCAATACCTGTCTCCGTTTTCTGTAAAGCTGTTTGCTCATCAGACAATTGAGAAATTTTCCGAATGGAGAGTAGGCCGATGATGCCAAGCAGCATTGCAATTAGAAAGATGCAAACAAAGCCACTTAAAATTTTCTTTCGTAGAGTCATAATAAAAATACTTCCTTCCTTATTCTAATAATATGTGCCATCAAATTATGTATATAAAAAACATATATTTCCAAACCAGTTGATCTGTAACGCCAAACGATAGAATTACAATCTACTGCTATTATAACCTGTTTGGGGTAAATTGAAATCATTTTTTTTATTTAGCATAAAAATGCAACAAAAAGCATTCATAAAACACAAGCATTTTTTTGTAAAACATGGTACAATAATCTGCAAACTAAAGATTTTACAATCAGGAGATTCTACAATATGGTGAAATATCAATAGCAACATAGCACATAGATGCCAGCCTTTCTATTTGGTTGATTTTTTGTTTTTCATGCTGTGGGAAGAAGGAGTACCAGTGGATTTATTGATAGAAATACGCAAAATTTTAGCCTCGGTTTCTATAAAAAGCGAAGAAACAATAGAGCCGAGCGACAATTTAGAAGCCGACTTGGGGATAGATTCCTTTGGCACGGTGGAAATTGCCGTACAACTGGAAGATAAGTACAATATAAGTATCAAAGACAAAGAACTGCGCATATTTTGCACGGTGCAGGATGTGCTGGATTATGTGGCAAGCCATGCCATAGCGCTTAGCAACTAAGGCTCTGTAAAGTAAACATGGAAGAATAAGAGCCACAGACGTAGAAAATCATCAAGCTACGAGATAGTACTTACGTTTTTGAGATTTTGAGAGAGAAAGACCTGCAACTTGTGCGGGCGTAA
>CAZQBV010000080.1:0-13721 GCA_964592125.1 uncultured Christensenella sp. | reverse complement strand
AATAATAAGCGGCCGCTTTATGGAACGCATCAAGGGATTGCGTTCCATACTGTCGGTCGCCTTTTTTTGTGATGCAGGTACGCCCTGTTTCAGTTTCCGTTGTTTTTTGCTCTAACAAATATCAATTCCAGATAGAAAAGCATAAAATTTGAAGTATGATAAACAAACTAATTATTTACATAATGCTGTAATATTGTTACAACTGCATATTTACTGGTTATATCTATCTTGACTTATTGCTTATCATTAAAATTGTATAGTCGTTTTTAAAAATTGTTTTTTTAGGGGCGAAGGTGCAATGTCCATCAATGTCGCTTTACTATTGTAGCATTGATTCATATATCAAAACAACATCGGAGGTACATACAATGAAATCAATCGGAAAAATGGCACTGGTGCTGGCAATTGTAATGGCTATGGTTGGCTTTCAAAGCATTGCACTTGCAGCGGGCACAGCAGAAGAACCCACTGCACACACCCAAGCCGCTTTGGGAAGGGTAACCAATTTCAAAGCCGTTGCCAAAAGCACCACAACCATTGAATTAACATGGACAAAAGCAGCCGGAGCAACCAAATACATACTTTATAGATCCACCAGCCGATCTGGAAATTACAGCAACATTGGTACACTAAAAAGCACCATAGCATCATTTGCAGATAGGGGTTTAAGTGCGGGAAAAACTTATTACTATAAATTAGTTCCGTATCAAAATACCACAAGGGGGCAAACGGCAGGCATTGTATATGCAACAACAAAATCGGTTACGCCACAAAAGCTAGAGCCAAAATTCAGTGTTTTTTTGTCCAGTGAAACGCAGCCAAGTGTATCGGTAGTGGGAATGGTATTAACCAACAAAGGCACAAAAGACCTTATTGTTAAAACAATAAATGCTTGGCTAAAAGATGATGACTATGCTTCCTACAATAGAGATCTGACTCTTATCAATCAGCATATGCAACCAATCAGCAGTCAGGTGATTCAGCCAGGGCAAATAGGATATGTAAATTTTGGTGTAGTATCACTGGCGCAAACTGCCTGGTACGATCGCTACAGCAAGCTTTATTTCGATTTTGACTATGATGGCGCAAGGTATCAATGCGAAGCCAGCTCTTTTTATGTTGTGAGCTATAAAGCTTATTAATCAAAATAAAAAAGGCGGACGCAGTATGGAATGCATCAATGGATTGCGTTCCATACTGTCGGTTGCCTTTTTTCGTTTGTGCAGGTGCGCCTATTCCAGCTCCAGTTCCTTTTGGCGCAGCTTTATTTGCTTGTTGATGTCTTCCAAATCGTTGTGGATATGTACCACGTTAATCAAACAGGCTGCCAGAAATACAGCGGCAGTAATTGCCACCGTAATCCATACGGGGCTGCTAACAAACCACCCGCTTAGGTAGCCGGTTAATAGTATTACGCCCAGCACCCATGCAAATTCCAGCAGCATTTCCACTATATAATAGGTGCTGCCCGTTCTTTTTAGGGGAATGAGTCCCAGATGAATGACCGCGTTGGCCGCTACCGAGGGCAGTATGGATGCTATTTTCACACTGGTGTCGCCTGTGAATACGCCCACCAGCGTAATCAGCAGTATGGTAATTGCCGTTGTGGATAAAAAGTTTTTAAACCATTCTTTTACCATGTGGGGTTACCGTCCTTTCAATGCCTCTTTCAAATTGGGAATATATCTTCTGGAAATCGCCACGCGCTCTTCATTTTTCAGTGTTGCTTCCATTTTGCTGTTTGCCAAAGTGCGCACATGCTCCAGCACGTTTATGTTCAGCAGGCAGGCCTTGTTCACCTGCACAAAGCCATAGCCGGAAAAATTCTCATTCAACTGATACAGCCTGCCTTCCACGCGGTACACCTTCTCCCGGCAATAGGCAAATGTTTTTTTATCTACACTTTCAAAGTAATAAATATCCGCAATGTTCAGCAGCACCGTTTTGTTATCGTACTGTGCCTGTATTTTTTTGCCGCAGGCGCGAACCGCGTGAACCAGCCTGCCCAGCATTTGGTTTTTTTCCGCATACTGTATCAGTACGGATATATCGTCCAGCGTTTTGTTCTGCTCCACCTTCAGCCGCATACACTGCCTCCACAATCGTTATGCAACTATTATAGCATGGAGGCAATATTTTTATAGTGCTAACATTAGGCTGCTTTCAGTTGCAATCGCTTTTTGTCCTTTGCCCAGCGCATGTAGGCCACCAGAACCGCTAGGAAGGAAATGGTTTGCGCCACAGCTATGCGGATAGCCTGTAGCTGATCCTCCCCCGCGGCAGAGCTTGTATGCAGCAGGTTCACAATGGTATTGTTCACAAAGTGTGCTGCCATGGGTGCCCACAGCCCATTTGTCATTTTGGCCAGCAATCCCAGTTGGAAGCCCATTAAAAAGGTGGTAAGCACATAGGTTGCGCCAGAGGCGAATGCACCGCCTGCACTCATGCTGCCATCCATATAGCTGCGGATGGGCAGTGCAATGTGCCAAATGCCAAACAGCAGAGAGGCAATTGCGTTTGCCAGCAGGAAGGATACGCGCTTTTCTGCAAGCCTTGTGAATAGGCCACGGAACAGGCCTTCCTCCATAACCACATTTATTATATTAAATAGGATACACAGTGCCACAGTGGAAATGGTGGTGTTGCCACGCATATTGCCATCCAGTGCAAATGCGCTTACGTAAAAACTGAGTGATGCCGCCTGCCCCTGTGCCACCAGCATAAGGTATTCCACCAGATAGGCCACGAAGAAAACACTGCCGCCCAGTGCCAAGCCTATCGCCAGCCCTTTCAGCGCCCCGGTGCGTGCTAGGCCAATGCTGCCCCAGCTGTAGCCCGCATAGCGCATGGCCAGCGCTAGAATAAATATGCCTGCCAGCTTGTGAATGAAGGCCTCGCCTGCGGCGGTTTGGTCGGTACGCCACCACATCAGCTCTACCATGCGCACGGCATAGCATACCAGATATACAATAAAGATAATTGCAAAGGGCTTGATGTTCTTTTTCATAGTTTGTTCTCTCCTGTTATTTTTATTTATATGCACAGTATATGGTGTTTTTGTGGCCTTACAATAGATGTGATACCAAGGTGCAAATCTGTTGTACCAAAATACAAAATCCACAGAAAACACCAATGGCATATCTGAAATCAGCATAATAAAACACAGGCAGCGTAACCGCCTGTGTTTTATGTTGTACAAAATCAAATAAACTATGAAGCTTATTAGCTCACTTCACTAATGCAAGGTAATAAACGAAACCAGAATACCTGTAATAATAACAGAGGTAATGGTTACTGTGGCGAAGCCTGCAACAATCATTTTCGGCAGTATTTGTGATTCTATTGCGGCAACTTCCTCTGGATTTTCGCCCACGCTTTTTGCTGCTTCTTGGCTTAAAATCATGGTGCCGGGGAAGCCATACAAGGAAGTAAGGCCAATAGAGATGGACATGGGTGCAGAGTACTTAAACGCCTTTCCAACCAAAAACGAAACAATAAAATTGCCCGCAAGGCCAATGCTAAACACCACCAAAATAGGCCCTATCAAAGCAATGAGATCATTGACGGAAATGGAGGAAAGCGGCCCGAAGATAATGATAAGTATGGCCAGCATCATTAGCCCAAATGCATCTATGCCTGTTAGCACATTGGGTTTAAACAGCCCCAGCTCTCTCAGGAACACGCCCAGCAATAGCGAAATGACAAAGGGATGCACATAGCCTTGGGCTAGTGTATTTCCAATAAATTGGGAAATAAGCACCACCACACCAATCCAAAACAAGGTGCCGGAGGTGGTTTCCATAAAGGGCAGTGGTTTGAAGCGTTTCTTTTTGGTAGAGTCGTCCTCTTTCTCAATCACTAGGTTTCCACTGCGGTATTCCTTCTGCACGCGCACAGCTTCTTTTTTCAGCAGAATAGAGGAAATGGGGAAGCCCACCAGCCCCTGAAATGCTGCAACAAGTACGGGAAGCGCGGCCACGGAAAGCAGCCCCAGCTCCAGTGCGTGCTCCTGCACAATAATGATGGAAACGGTTCCGCCTGTTAAAGCGCCAATGCCACCCACCAAATAGTTGGTATCTACAAACAAACGTCCAAAAATCAGCAGGAAAGCAGCAATGCCCAGCACCGCAAACACACCAATTAAAACAGTTTTGTATTGCCTCTTCAGTTCCTTCAGGCTTATCATAGTGCCCAAATGCACAATTACAAAGCCCACCACAGTGGTGCCGAGTGCCAAAAGGGAAGAGCCGGGCAGCAGTTCGCTGGAGAAAGTGTTTCCCACAGTTTCAAAAATGGAACCGGCTGTAATAGACGACAGCCAGGGATTCGTTTTAAAACCAACCAGAAATATAAGGGAAGCCACAAATAGTGAAGATAAAAGAGATTTTGTTTTCTTTGAAACATAATCACTTATCACCCATACAAGCATAATAACGGTAAAAGCGTAAACTGAATTCATAAATGATTCCTCCTCTTGTGCTATTCCAAAGCAGAAAAAATGATGTTGTATTTCATATCTTTGCCCTAGGCGTTTTGCGTACTGTTCTATCGGTCTCGTGCGGCATGTGCAAAATGCTGAATTACCCCAAGTTGTTAAAATTGGGTCACTACACACTTCCAGATTCGTAAGTAAATCCAGAACCATGCACATCTGCAACGTTGAAAGAAATGATAAAAGCACTCTTGTCAAACTGGTCTATGGTGTCTATCATGCGTTTGTAATCTCGCGCAAACAGAGTGATCATCAACATTTCTTTTTCCGTTTTGCTGTAGCCGCCCACAATGGGCATTATGGTGGCGCCGCGATTCATGTCGGCCAAAACGTACTGCAAAATAGCGTCTTTTTCATCGCTAATTACCAAAATGGTCTTCTTCTTGTTTCTACCCATCTCTATGTATTTCATAGTTGCCGAGGTAAGAATGTTGGCAAAAATAGCAAAGAAGAATGCTTCTACACCAAATACAAAAATGCTGAGTGTAACCACAATGGTATCTGTAATTAGCAGACCAATGGCCGGGTTCAGGCCAAAATGCTTTTGTAGTATCAAAGGCGGAATAGAGGTTCCGCCGCTAGAGGCATTGTTGTTGTACAAAATGGCCACACCTGTGCCAAACAACGCACTGCCAATAATAACGGAAAGCAGCGTATCGGTTACCATGGTAATATGAGGAATTACCGCCATCATAAGCGGCAAAGCCAATGCGCCAACCACCGTGTTGATAAACACAGTTTTGCCCAAAGTAAAATACGTAATCGCCACAATAACAATGTTCAGAACCAGAACCACAACAGAACGATCCCAACCCACTGCCTTCTCCAACAGAATGGCTAGGCCTGTCAGGCCGCCAGCAGCAATGTTGTGCGGTGCCAAAAACCAGTTGATTCCAATGGCCAGAATTGTTACAGCCACCAAAATGAAAAAGATCTTTTTTACCCAATGCAAAATAATAACAACCACCCCCCTAGTCTTGAATTTGCTGAAGCAAATATACAAAATTCAAGCTATTTATATAAATAAACCGAAAACTGCCAATCTAATACTTTTTTTAAGAAAAATTTCTTATATAGGAAAGCCTTGTGTTTAAAAACGCAATTTTTACATTATATATTAGTTATAAATACTTTTTTGGGGATCAGTATAAATGTGGAATGGAGATTGACTCATGGAAATTTTTCTGGAAGAAGCAAAAAAAAGAAAAGAACAGATTGCGCAAACTTTAAGCACTTGGCTGCAATGCAAATCGGTACACGATCCATCTACAGTGGGCGAGGGGGCGCCTTTTGGCAAAGGGGTTCGGGATGCTTTGGATTTTATTTTGAATGAGGCAAAAAAGGATGGCTTTGAAACGGTGGATGACGATGGATATGCCTGCCATATAGATTACGGCAAGGGCGATACCCTTGTGGGTATTTTGGGGCATGTGGATGTTGTGCCCGAGGGTAGCGACTGGACATACCCGCCTTTCAGTGGAACAATTGCAAACAACTGCATTTACGGCCGCGGCAGTCAGGATGACAAAGGGCCGGTGATTGCATCGTATTTTGCCATGAAAATAATAAAAGACCTGAACCTGCCCACAAGCAAAAAAGTGCGTATGATATTGGGTGGGGATGAGGAACGCCAATGGAAATGCATAGAGCACTACTTTAAAAACTACCCCAAGCCAGACTATGGCTTTACCCCGGATGGCGATTTTCCGCTGGTGTATGGCGAAAAAGAAATTCAAATGTACGAGTTTTTGGGCGAATACCCTGCCGATGCTGTGGTTAGCATGCAGGCGGGTACTGCGGCAAATTCCGTTGCCGATCATGCCACGGCTGTTGTCACAATTGCAAAGGACGCAATACAGCCTGCGTTCCGGCAGTTTTTAACAGAGCACAAACTAACTGGAAAGCTTTCGGAAAAAGATGGCATGGTTCAGCTGGATATAGATGGCGTGGGCGCGCATGCCTCCACACCCCAGGAAGGCGTGAATGCGGCGGTGTTTATGCTGCAATTTTTGAAAGCAAATACGGAAAACAAAATGATAGCCCACTTTGCAGATGCCTTTGCAAGCTCCGATGGTGCGGGCTTGGGCGTGGCCTTTACCGGCGACAAAATGGGTGCGCTAACTGCCAACCTTGGCATGGTGAAGTATGTGGATGGCAAGTACAGCTTTACTGTGGATACCCGCTATCCCATGGAAATAGACAAGGAGAAGATGGCGGCCAGCATAAAGGAAAAGGGCACAAATGCGGAATGGAAGGCAGAGCTGAAAGATGCCGGGCACAAGAAGGGTATTTTTTTGGATTTGGAATCCGACCTGATAAAAACGTTGTACAAAGCCTATGTGGATTTCACTGGCGACAAGGAAACCAAGCCCTATGTAATTGGCGGAGGCACCTTTGCGCGCGCTGCGGATAATGTGGTTTGCTTTGGCATGGTGTTGCCGGGTGGGGATAGGCTGTTCCACCAGAAAAATGAATATGTGAATATAGACGACTTGGTTTTGGGCACGGCCATTTATGCACAGGCCATTTACGATCTCATCAAATAACAGCTTCTATTTGTAACCTACATATTTCCCTAAACAAAAACTACGCATCATCCTTGCATGGTGCGTTTTTTTATGCCCGCTTTTTTGCGCAAAAGATGGCAGCAAAATGGCAGTGTTGTGTCATTCACAGCCAGCGCCCTATGGCTTACAATAGAACTAGATGCAGCACAGCAGGTGGCCAATGCAGTGGTTGCAAATATATTAAGAATGAGGAAATAAAAATGATAGATACGAACAATGTAAGCTGTAATTGCAAAGATGGGAAATTTGAAGTAACTGCCCAAATGACAGTGAAGGGGAATTGCTGTTGCTGCGGCAATGAGGAAAATGGCGATTGCCCGCACCCCTCCTACCCCTTCACGGGCAAGGCAATGGCGGATTTTGGGCAAACAGAGCGCTGTGTGGCAATAAGGAAAGAGGGCAGCACAGGTGGCACTGGCGGGGGCAGCGCGTGGTATGAGCAACCAGTGGAAGAGATTATTCCTGCTCAAAGAGCCGGGCGGTATGGTATGGCAGTCTCGGGAGATGGCAAATGGATTGTGACGAAGAATGAAGAAAATGCACCAAACTCTTTATTGATCTACAAAAAAGAAAATGATGTGTGGACAAAACAGTTGGTGCCGACAGCCTTCACGGAAAATGGAGTTCAGTACATAAAATTTGCGCCCGACAGCCAACAATTTGTTGTGGCTCACGCGAAAAGCCCATATATTAGCATTTATGAACTGGTGAATGATGTATGGACATTGCAGAGTAAGCCAACAGGAACTCTGTCAGACAGCAAAACTGATTGGGTAGCATTTTCAACGGATGGAAATAAAATGGCAGTTTCATCAAGGTACTGGGGTACTTACATACTCAATAAGGTGGATGGCAAGTGGGTATCGGAGGGGAAGATAGGCAGTTCTAACGATAGTTGTGCTGCATTTATGCCGGATGGAAATACCATTGTATTGGGAAATGCCTATAGCAATGCAGATAATTTAACTATGTTTACCCTGATAGAAAACAGCTGGGTAAAGCAAACTATGCCATCTTTGAGAAGTAGGGTTAATAAAATGGATATCTCAAAGGATGGAAAATGGTTGGCGGTTACCACCTCAGTCGCTCCTCTCATATGTATATACAAATTCATTGGGAATGTATGGGTGAAGCAAGCGGTAGATGCCGTAGAGGAATATAGCGATGTTGTGCGCTTTTTAAACGACAGTCAAACATTGATAGCGGGCAAAACTGGAACAATATATACACTAAAAGAGGACAAGTGGGAGAAAACAGCATCACTTGTGTTTGAGGGTACACAAATATACGATATGGATATCACTACAGATGACTCTATGCTGGTAGTGAAGCCACTAGATAACATTTATATCTATCACCCCGATAGCACAAATGGTGGTGGCGAAGAAGAACAAAACGAGCTTCACCCCTACACCAACATTCAGCAAGTGGCTGCAATGGAAGGCTATGTAGGCCACGGCTTCACCCAAACCGCACTGGCAGAGGGCGAAACCGGCACTGCGGATATCATGTTCGAGTAAACAAAAAAGAACAGAAGATAGAAAGCAACCGAACTAACAGAAAGAGGAAATAAAAAATGAGTATAGGAACGATAAAAATAGAGAATACGGGAAAAGGTATTTTTGAGGGCACATGCAATTGCGATTGCTCTGGTGGCGGCACCGGTGGCGATTGCCCGCATCCCTCCTACCCCTTCACGGGCAAGGCAATGGCGGATTTTGGGAAGACGGAAAGATGTGTGGCGGTGAAGAAGGGTGGCGGAAGTGGTGCCGGTGGCACCGAATGGACTGACGCGGTAAAACAGCCCGATTTGGCGGAATCTCCGGGTACTGGTCCTTGGGATCCACAAATTTCACCAGATGGTCAATGGTTATTCCGCGGAACGTCAAGTGCGCCTTATTTAGTTATCTATAAATTGGTTAACAATGGTTGGGTCAAACAAACTTATGAAGGAGCAATGCCGGGTGTAACTGGACAGGTTAGATTTCTACCTGATAGCAAAAGTTGTGTAGTTGCTAATTTGGGAGAAACGGGCAAACCAATTTATGTGTATAAGTTGGTTGACAATCAATGGAGGCAACAGTCGGTTTTGTGGAATATGCCAAGAAGTGGCAGTATTGCTGTCTCGGCAGATGGATCCAGATTAGTGGTGGGGAGTTCAGCTTGTTATGTATACAAATTTGTTGGAGACACATTTGTAAGCGAAGATTTGCCGGGTGGTATTAATATGCAATCATATAGTTTCGCTTTTTCTCCAGACGGCAAATTTTTAGCTTTTACCAGACGATATGCGCCCGGTATAACGATGTATAAATTTGAAGCAGGTGCTTGGGTGCAGATCGAAATGCCAATCATTAGTATTGATTCGAAATATACTGGAAAACGTGTGGTGTTTTCACCCGATGGAAAAACGTTGGCAGAGGCACATACCGGATTAGCGGATGCAAACTATAGAGCGGTCACTCTCTATGCATTGGAGGGAGAATCGTGGGTTGTAAAAAATAATATGGATGTACTTCCAGATTTATGTGAGGATATTGCATTTTCACCGGATGGTCAATGGTTGATGGGTGTAAACTATTATGCCAAAAATTTATTGATGTATAAACTGGAAAACGGAATTTATAAACGGAAAATTGGCTTGGAAATTCCAATAAACAGCCAATATATAACCATGAATAACGAATGGATTGTCATTACAACCACCAACAAAACTGAACTTACTCTTTTCAAACGGGATGCGGCGCTTCCTAACGAGCTTCACCCCTTCACCAAACTGGTAGACGCAGTCAGCATGGAGGGCTTCACAGGCGTGGGCTTCACCCAAACCGCACTTGCAGAGGGCGAAACCGGCACAGCGGATATCATGTTCGAGTAATACCAATACCATAAGCACAAGGAAGCAAAGGGAGGGGGTTGCCCCCTCCCTTTATTCTGTTATACTAAGTTTACAAGCAATGAAATCAGCATTCATAAAAATAAAAAGAACAAATAAAAAGGAGACTGCCATGTACAAGCAAGCAAACATTGGTTTTTTTGCAATTGGTCTGGGGGCATATTGGTCGCAAATTTCGGGCATGAAGGAGGAACTGTTGCAATATACCGGCATGGTAGAAGCACTGGTTCGCCAATGGGGCAATGTGCATTCTGCGGGCATGGTGGATAGCGAAGCAAGCGCAAGGGCAGCCAACCGTTATTTCAGACAAAACGAGGTCGATCTTGTTTTTTGTTTTTCGGCAACGTATTCCACTTCCCAAAACATTATTTTTGCAGTTCGCAATTTGGATGTGCCCGTTATTTTGCTGAATTTGCAAGCGGTGGATGTGCTGGATTTTGAACATATTGCAGAGGTTGGGGATTGGCTGAAAACCTGCACCTGCGCTGGACTTCCGGAAATGACCGCCACGCTAATTCGCCACAACATTCCCTTTGATAGCATCACGGGAACCATCCAAAACGATGCAGAGGTGCAAAATGCCATTCGTCAGTGGTGTCATGCCGCAAAAGTGAAGCGCTTGCTTTATGAGGCGCGTATTGGGCAAATGGGAGGTGTATACGAAGGTATGATGGATCTGTATGTAGATAGAAGCAACCTCCTGTACAAAATAGGTACGTATATAGAAGCTGTGGGGTACGATCAGCTTTGCGAGCGCATGCATCATGTGTCGGAAATCGAACTTGCCTTGGCAATTCAGGAGATAGAATCTAAATTTGAAGCTACCACAGCCAAGGGCAAGGCGCTGCGCGATGCAGCAACTGTGCTGGTGGCATTGCGCCAATTGATTGCCGATAAAAATTTTCATGGCCTCTCCTTTCACCATCAGGGGCAAGCCAATCGGGAGGTTAGCGCTGTTGTTGCCACCTCCAATGTTGCCTTCTCCATATGCACTACAGATGGCGTGCCCTGCTGTGTAGAGGGGGATGCAAAGGCCTGTATTGTTTCCTTGATTTTAAAAGCAATTTCCGGGCACAGCCAGCTTGCAGAGCTGTATTCTATGGATTTTACAGATGATGTGTGTATTGTGGGGCACAGTGGCTCTGGGGATATTTCCATTTCCTCGCGCAAGCCAACCCTAAAAGAAACTGGCGCTTTTCATGGGAAAACAGGCGGAGGCTTCCTAACGCAATTCTTCGTAAAAAACGGGCCGGTTACCCTGCTGGCGCTTACGCAGGATGCACAGGGCAGCTATCAACTGGTGGCAGCACAGGGCAGGTGCGAGGCGGGAAGCACGTTGCAACTGGGCGATACCAATTCCAGAATCCGTTTTAAAAAGGGCTTACGTTCTTTTATGCATGAATGGAGCGCCGCTGGGGCAAGCCATCATAGTGCAATTACCTTGGGGCATTGGGCCGATACCTTGGTAAAGGTTGCGAAGCTATTAAATGTACAAATCACGGTTATATAGTCGCCTCGTTTAAAGCTATGGCTGTGGTGAATAGTGGTAACAAGCCAAAGAATTGTTGACAACAAAACAGAAGATGCGCTATACTAAATAAAAATTGGAACCGATTCCAAAAAGAGTTGCAAACATAGCAAGTTGCAGGCACATCCAATTTATGCCAAGTGGAGAAACGCATGAGCAAGAAAAAAGCAACGTTAAAAGATGTGGCAAAGCTGGCAAACGTTGGGGTGGGCAGTGTTTCCCGCTATTTAAACGACAATACATCCATAAAACTGCAAAATAGGCAGCGCATACAAAACGCCATTGCACAGCTAAACTATGTGCCTAACGAAGCCGCACGAAAGCTGGCTTTGGGCAAAAGCAGAAATATTATGTTGCTGCTTTTATCCGAAATTCCAGTGATGCTTTCCACATGGATTTACGAAAAAGAAATCATTCAGGAAATATACGAAATGGTGGAAAATTCGGAATATACCTTGCAGCTAAGCATGTTTTCTATAAAAAAGCAGGCCGAAATCTACAACATGCTGAACTATCATGTTACGGCAAAAAATTTGGAGGGGCTTATTGTTCTAACCAGTTGGGAGCTGGAGGCAAACATCCAAACGTTTTTGCTGCAGGCCAATCTTCCCTTTATGGTAGTGGGCAGCAAGCAGAAGCTGCTACATTCCAACGAAGTGTTGATAGACAACGCCGGCGCTATGGAGCAAGCGGTAAAATTGCTGGCGGAAAACAAACAAAAGAAAATTGCGCTATTCACAGGAAACAAAAATCAGGAACATATGGCAGAGCGCATAAAGGGCTACAAAGCTGCGCTGAAAAAATACAAATGCAAGCCCAGCAAGGGAATGATTTGGTATGGCGATTACTCTATGGAAAGTGGGTATGAAAATGCTCGGCTGCTGCTGCAGCAAGGCAAAAGCAATTTGCCAAACGCCATTTTGTGCGGGAACGACCTAATTGCCTGTGGTGCGGTGAAGGCGCTGCGGGAACAAAAAATAAAAATACCCAAAGAAATATCCATAGTTGGTTTCGACAACTTGCCAATGACAGAAGTGATGAATCCGCCGCTAGCGTCTTTTCAGTTGAGCAGTGGCATGGGCTCCTATGCCGCCCGCAAAGTATTCGAAATGATAGAGTTGTCTTCCAATACTGCCAAAAGCAAAGTATTTGGATGCACTCTTGTAGTAAGAGATTCCATAAAAATGCAATAGGAGGAAGAAAATGAAGTTTCATCATATAGAAGGGATCATAAATGAAGATCAGTTGGATTTTGAAGAATATCCAATTACCAATGCAGCCGAATATCAGCTTAGAATCAATCAATTATTGGCCTTGGCAAGCAAGGAACAGATAGACACGCTGGTTGTGTATGGGGATAGAGAGCATTTCGCGAATGTAGCCTATCTCACGGGGTACGACCCGCGATTTGAAGAAACGCTTCTCATACTCAAAATGGAATCGATTCCAAACATCGTTGTGGGCTTGGAGGGGAAGGACTATTCCAGAGTTTGTCCGCTGCCGCTGCAGCGGCATTTGTATTCGGGGTTCGGCCTGCCGGGTCAGCCGCAAACACACAGCAATCTAAAAAGTATCTTGGCAAATTGCGGTGTAGCGCAGGGCGCAAAAGTGGGGCTAATTGGGTGGAAAAACTATGCGGATGAAGGCATGCTTCCTGCTCATTCCATTACAGATGTGCCCCATTATATTGTGGAAGCCATTGCGGAACTTGTGGGCAAGCAAAACATCAAAAACAAAACAGATTTGATGAACGACAATGCATATGGCCTGCGTACCACCCTTAGCGCCACGGAAATTGTGCAGGCCGAAATGATGAACACCATTGCCTCTCGTAATGTGTACCACGCCCTTGCAAATCTAAAGGTGGGAATGAGCGAAGTGGAGGCATCCGGCCTGTTTCGGCTAAATGGCCTTCCTTTGGCCACGCATCCTTCGCTTAGCTTTGGCAAGGAAAATGTTTCCCTTGGCTTGGCCAGCGTGTTGTTTCACCAGTATTTGAAGCAGGGAGATATTGTTTCTATTGGGCTGGGCTATCGTCAGGCAATGATTCACCGAAGCGCTTTTTTTGTGAAGGACGAAGCCGAATTCGTACAAACCATTGGCAGCACGCAGCTGGAATTTTACAAAAGCTATTTCGAAATGATTACCAAATGGTATGAATCCATTCGCATAGGCGGCACAGGTGGCAGCGTTTATGACGCAATTCGCCAATACCTGCAACCGCTGGGCGTTCAGCTA
>CAZQBV010000079.1:0-13857 GCA_964592125.1 uncultured Christensenella sp. | reverse complement strand
AGCACCACAAACAGTATGTTTACACCACCTATTGCCGTTTCGGAAATCTCTTGCAGTAAAAAATGGTCACCCTCCTGCTGGAAAATCATATACACACTTTCCGCGCCCGGCGCCACGCTTATCGCTGTGGCTTCTTCTGTAGAGCGAATCACGCCTGTTTGTACACCGCGCTGCATGGTGAAGTTCATATCCCGAATGCCCTCGCGATCGAAAGAGAGCACGGCACTGCCGTAGGGCACGCCATTTATACCAATTTTTCCCGCAGAATCTGTAGATTTATCCAGCGATACGGGCACGCCTTCCACCGCCAGTTTCACATTCATACCCAGAATATCCTTGCCCTCTTCATCCGTAAATTTGGCAATGATATTTTTGGAATCGAATACTTTCCCGCCATCCGCAGGATTGGTGGTAACAGAGGCCGTGGGCTGAGGCGTTGCGCTAGGCTGGGGCAATGGCGAAGGGGCGGTATCCGAAACACTGTCCAGCGAAAGAGCGCTGCCCGCATTGAAGTGTGCGTTCATAAAAATGCTGGTGGCGCCCCTAGCCACACTTAGGCCATACACGCCCCCCGCAGCAGGCGCTGTAATAACCGTTCTGTCACTTCGGGACATATTTATTTGACCCGTGCTACTGCTGCCATTGGGGTCTATAATGCTAAGGTTGTGGCGCTCCACAGTCAGCGCGGGAAAGGTTACCTTGCCTTCGCTGTTTGCCCGCTGCGCAACATCGTTTATTTTTATGGTATAGCCCTCTGCCGCAATGCCATTGTTATATGCATAAATCACCATATCCACAGTGCCCGCATTTTCCGTGGGCACGGGCGGTGGCGGTGGCGCTTGCGTGGGCTCGGGTGTGGGTTCGGGCGTAGGCTCGGGCGGCGTATCGGTTTGCTCTGCAGGTGCCTCGGTAATGGGTGCTTCCGCAAGGGCGGCAGGCGCAAATACCGCAAACACAAGACTAACCGCCAAAATCAAAGCAAGTATTTTAGAAATCTTTTTCATTGTATTTTCTCCATATCACATATTTTCCATTGTCACTATTGGCAATTTGGGCGCACACCAGCCCCACGCCATTGGCCAACTTTTCTATACCTTGCTCTTTTGGTATAAACAGTAATAGGACGGGGCAAACACACACCCTGTTCCATGTAGATAAAAAAATCCCACAAAGCTGTGGGATTTAGGTTGGCTCTTTTGGCCTTAGCCGTGCTTTTTTTTGAAACAATTGCCCGCTGCGGGAATGTCGTCCTTTATTTTTTGCGGCACCGTAGTAAACAAAGTGCTTACAGATTCCTTTTCGTGCACACGGTATACCGTTTCTGCAAACAGCGGTGCAACAGAAAGCGTAAGAAATTTATCATAGCCCATAATAAAGGGGTTTTCCACACTGTCGGTAGAAATAATGTACTCGATAGGGCTTTCCATTACGGCCTTCACACCTTTTTCACGTAGCATAATATGTGCAAGGCATGCCACCACGCGCTTTGCGCCGCGAGCCTTCAGCATTTTTGCCACGTCTATCAGAGTGCCGCCGCTGATTGTAAAATCGTCTGTAATCAGGCAATTTTTACCCTTCACATCGCCAATCAATTCCAATATTTGGGCGTTTTCATCGTGACCCGAGCGCACTTTGTCGCCAATTGCCACAGGTGTGCCCAGATAGTCTGCATATTTGCGGGCAGTTTTGGCAAAGCCGGCATCCGGCGAAACCACCACCAGATTTTCCATAATATCCATTTTTTTAATAAACTCGCACAGCATAGGCAGCGAAAGCAGGTGGTCTACAGGAATGTTAAAAAAGCCTTGCACCTGCGGGCTGTGCAAATCCATAGTAATCACTCTGTCCGCACCGGCCACCTCCAAACAATCCGCACAAACCCTTGCACGTATGGAAACGCGGGGCTCGTCCTTTTTATCGCCTTTGGCATAGCCAAAGTAGGGAATAATGGCGGTAATAGAGTTGGCGCTTGCGCGCTTGAAAGAATCCATCCAAAATAAAAGCTCCACCAATTCGTTATTAGGATCCAATCCTATGGGGAGCACCACATATACATCTTTATCACGTACAGTTTCGTTGATACGTATGAACACATTTCCATCGGAAAAGTGTATCACCTCGGAAGTGCCAAGGTCTGCACCAAGGTACTTACACATTTTTTTTGCAAAAACCGCGCCGGACGAACCCGCGAAAATCTTTATGTCCGGACTTTGCATAAACATTGTCCCAATTACCATCCTTTAACCACAGAGTATTGATGAATATTAGTATAGCACTGCCCCCAAAAAAGTTCAAGAGAGTTCCAGAGAATGTTGAACAGAGAATGTATGGAAAGAAAAAAGAAAAAGCGCTAGATTTTTTTTTATTTACTATGATATGCTATTTACAAGAAAAGGGGATCAACATTAGACGACTGCCTTCTTTGAGGTATCTGCACAGATACGGCATATGGAGGATATTTTTTGAAGAGTCGAATCCTGTGTAGAAATAAACTACAACAGGAGGTATAGCAATTCATGGAGTTAATCATATGCTTTGGCATAGTAATTCTAGCAATTGTACTCACAAAGAAATAAGTCGTCTACTCTGAATAGACGACTTATTGTGAATCATTACGATAGATCTATTTGGCAGTCGTTTGACTCCCTTTTCTTATTTAAATAATATCATTTAAAGCAGCTACTTGTCAACACTTCGCAGCACTTTTATGTTCGCGTTCGGCAGGCGGGCTGCCACAAGAAACACAATAAATTTCTGTGTAAAAAACGCAAGTGAACAGTATAGAAAAAATCGGGGAACCGTGTTTTACATTTTGTTGGGTATATGCTATACTAAATCCGCTTATTAAGGAGCTTCGGAGTAATTTTTGCCTATGATTTCACTGACCGATAGTAAAAAGAAAAAAATAACCCGATTGGCAGTGCTGCTGTTTTTTATAGTGGTACTGGTGGTTGGCATAGTAATACATTCGGATTATGGCGTATCTGTAGATGAACCCTTCCAGCGCCGCCACAGCTTGGTAAACTACCAATATATCAACAAGGTAGTATTGAATCGCACCATTCCCTATTTAGAAGATATGAACAATGCCGACTTGCCAGAATATGCCGCGAAGCAATATGGCGTGGCTTTGCAGCTGCCTATGGTGTTGATAGAAGATATCAATCATTTCGAGATGACCGACTTTGAAATATACCAAATGCGGCATATGTACAATTTTCTAATCTATTTTTGCGGTCTGGTGGCACTTTTTTTTCTTATTAAGGAATTGCTGCGCAGCGAACTGGTGGCATTGGCAAGCACAGCCATGTTTTACCTGTTTCCGCACTTTTTTGCCTCCTCTTACTACAATGTAAAGGATTTGCTGTTTGTACCCATGTTTATACTTTCCTGCTTTTTTATGATGCGTATGTTTACGCGGGACAGAAAGCTGGTGTATTGTCTTTTATTTGCATTGTTTACCGCATTGGCAGCCAACATTCGCATATTGGGAATTATGACCGTGCCTGCCGCAATGGTTTGTATGCTGGCAGAGGATGTGGTGCGGCGGTATGCCAAAACCCCAGCATTGAAAGCGGTGCTGCCCGACTATAGAAGCAAGGGCATTGTAAAGCGGCTACTTCCCTACTTTGTTGTGGCCATTGCCACCTTTGGGTTAATGCTGGTAATTGCGCCTGCCTCGTGGGCGGATCCAGCGGGCTACCTAAAGCTGGTGGTGGGTCGCGCTCTGGATTACGAAGTGTGGACTCGCACAATGGTGTTTATGGGGCAATCTTTGCAGTGGGACGGCATACCTTGGTATTACCTGCCCGTGTGGATGGGCATTACCATACCGGTGTTTACATTGGCCATGTTCTTTGTGGGGGTTTCATTTCTTGTTGTTTCCGTGGTGCGAAAGGGTCGTTTTACGGCTTTTATACGAAATAGATACATCTGGGTATTCTTCCTGTTTTTCCTGCTGCCCTTCCTGTTTCAAATCTTGGGCAGTATAAAAATATACCTTGGGTGGCGGCATATGTATATGCTAATGGTGCCCATTACTGTGCTGGCTGGCTATGGCATACAGCAGCTGCATGCAAAATTGGCAGCAAAAAACAAGCCTGTGCTAACATGGCTGGTGCCTGTGGCAACCTCTGCAGCGCTGTTGATTGCGGGCGTGCGTGTGGCCATAAACCACCCCTACCAATACAGCTTGTTCAATGCATTTGGCATAGCGCAAGGCAGCCAATTCGACAGGGATTATTATCGCATGTCTGCAAAGCAGATGCTGGAATATATACTGGAACAAAAGCCAGAAGGCAAAGTGACCGTGAAATCCAACTACCCACTTACCTCCCCCAAACGGGGCATCCCTACAGAACTTGCAGACCGAATTACATTGCGCAACAGCAATGTTCCTGCAGAGTATTATATAGAACTGTTTCGCGATTACGCAGGCAACGAGCCGAACGTGCCCGGATATACGGAAATTTATTCTCTTTGGCAGGATGGCTACAAGCTGGACTCCATACTGCTAAACGACTTTATTTACAACTACAGGCATACGGGTGTAATGAAGATTCCCGTGAACTATTTCTTCTCCAACAGTGAAAATATTTATGCGCCACAGTATCGCAATGTGCGCTCTTCCAAGGGCATTCCCGACTACCTGCTGTTTGGCCCCTACTTGCAATTTGAAGCGGGTAAATATACGGTTCAGCTGGATTTGGCGCTAAAATCTTATCTGCCGGAAAATGAATTTGTAGCGAATGTGGAAATTGCAGGCAAAGAAGGCAATGTAGTATATGCATCGCAAGTGGTGAATGTTAGTGATTTTAAAAATGGAAAGCTGCGCCTTACACTTCCCTACACCCTGCCAGAGGAAGTATATGATTTGGAAGTGCGGGTGTTTACAGGCAGCGGTGTGTGGATGCAGGTGGCAGATGACGTGGTGATAACCCACCTGGGGTAGCCCACTGCCCGTTGACCTGCTGCGCTATGGCTTTGCATTTGTTATTTTGGCTAGGCTGGTGTATTCGTAACCGGCTATAAACCCCTCTATAAAAGAGTTTTGCGCAATGGCATCCGGCTTTGCGTTGCGAATGTTGCACCTGTTGGACTGCGTGAATGTATTCAATTGGTCGAACATTGCGTCCTCGTCGGCATCTGTCCAGCCCTGCGGAAAGGTTGCTTCTTCGTCTGTTTTCATGTGGCGGCCTCCTGTGGCATTGCATTTTTCAGAGCTGGCAGCCCCGCTTCATACAAAAAAACGCATGAAGATTATTCTCCTCATACGCATGTTTTTAAAAACATTATATTGATACACCCTCTTGAAGCGGGCGCGTTAAATTGTTATAATCTAAAAGCGCGGTGCCCAATTGGGTTGCGTTGAGGTGGTCGTTTCACCTTCTTCAGCAGGGTCGGGGTGTTGCTGCACCTCGGCCTGCCGTGCATATATTCGTATTTTGCAGGGCTACTGCCCCGATATCTTTATATTAGTAGATTTAGGAAGTAATGTCAATGCATATCTGTCTTTTGCAAGATGGGTTATTTTGTGTGCTGATTGCATATTTCTAAAAACAAAAAGTAACAAAAAAACGACTGGGATTTTTATTATCATAAGTTTTACGTGTTGTATTTTCCGTTATATTTGATATAATGTGGTTATATATCATTTAACTTTTCAATTTTTTATATTTTTGACATGTTCGTAGAGTGGAGGGCTCATAAAATGAACTATACACCACTAAAGAAATATTTTTATGTTGATAAAGAAAAATATTTAACCGAGTTAGAACAGCGGTTGCATTCGTATGGCACTCTTTTTTTTCCCATAACAATTAAGCCCTATCGTTCGCAAAAAGAGAACCCGGCTTTTTTGGTGTGCACTTGGGAAATGATGATGAAAATAGAAAAAATAATGAACTGCCTGTCCATTGCGAATAAAGCATACGAGCGTTTACCGCATATTGCACGAACATATTATATTTCGCAGTGCTTGATAAACGAAATACAAACAACAAATGATATTGAAGGTATTTTTAGCACCAGAAAAGAAATAAAAGACACCATTGATTCGCTTTCTAAGCATAAAGATTTAAAAAAGAAAAGATTTTCTGGAATGATAGATAAATATTCCATGTTACTTGATGGGGAATATGTAATTCCGCTTCAATCCAGTTCCGACATACTATCATTATACAACGATATTGTAAAAGATGAAGTGGATGCCCAGCATCGGCCAGATGGTAAACTATTTAGGAAAGACACCGTATTTGTAGTATCAAAAACACATCAACGGCGGCATGAGGGCGTAAACCCGGAAGAGAGAATTATAGAATATATGGACACCGCCATTTCCATACTTCATAATGATTCTTTGCCTTCGCTCATAAAAATTGCAGTCTTTCATTATTTTTTTGGCTATATTCATCCATTTTATGACGGCAATGGCAGGATTAACAGATTTATCAGCAGTTATTTGTTGTCGAAAACGATAGATCCCTTAATTGCGTATGACTTGTCGTATATTGTTAAAAAAAATCGTGATGCGTACTATAGGGCGTTCCGTATATGCAATGAGGAAAAAAACAAGGGAGATATTACGCCCTTTGTAACAACATTTATAGATTTTATAGAGCAAGCTGCCGAATATATATCCGAAAGTCTTTTGGATGGCATAAAAAAACTAAGCGCATATGGCAATGTAATAGAAAAAATGAAGTTTTCCGAAAACGCCGCCTTAAACGACAGCATCAAGCGTGCCTTGCAGATTTTTATACAAAATGCCCTATTTACGAACGAGCCCTTTGTGATGGATGACCTAAAGCTATATTTAGAACGAAGCAGGAATGTCATTATCGACATCATAAAACATATGACAGAATTTGGGCTGCCAATTACATTTAGCAAAGATAGCAGGAAAATTACGTATCGTCTTGATCTTGACGCATTCGACGAAAAATATATGTGATATTTTTTATTTTACTTGTATTGATAGTACTTGCTTTTAAAACATCTTAATTTAGAGTCTATCTATCTAGAAAAAAGAGGTTTGCCATGAAAAAAATCATAGCCGTTTTGTTGTTCTTCACTATGGTTGCTGCCATTTGTACAAGCTGTTCGTACGATCATGATAAAATGCTATACTACACTCCCTCACAGTTCGATACCATTACCTATGACACGCTTTTGGAATTTGGGGGAGAAGGTTCCATTGGACATTTTTTTAGAATAGATATGAACATGGACGAAAACTATTATAGGGCAGCCGATTTCGACAAGAAGAGAGGCAAGAAGAACGAAGCGCAGTGCCAGCAAGCCATGGATGATTTAAAAGATATACTGTCGGGGCAAACGCTGCACGCACTGAAAATGCCCACAGGCAAACAAAGCTACGACAAATATGTGAACGACTTTTTTTCTGATGAAACGAACTGGAATAGAAAGGCTTTGCTCCGTGCACAAATTTATGCGCTGGCACGGCGCGCAGTACCCCCAGACGAACTGTACCTTCGCCAAATATACATCAGTATGTACTATGAATCCAGATGCTATCTGTTTGCAACATATATGCAAAACGATGATATTTTTCACCAAAAAGAATATGTTTACTACACCGAGGATCAGCAACTTATGCAAAAATTGCTGGCATGGGGGGCAAAGTATTTGGATCAAACCAATGCTCAGCAGCAGGAGTACGAGCCAGCGGAATAAAACTGAATGGACGCTATTCGTCTCATATTTTCGCTAATCTTCATTTTCATACAAGGCTTTATCCAACTCTTCCGATGCTTTCTTCATCTTTTTCCTATCCTTGGCAAATTGCGCAGCAATCCTATCGAAGGCAATAATAAGCACGATGCCATAGCTGTTTGCATGAATAAATTTGCCAAAACTTTCATTTACTAATGTTGGAGCAATATTGATAATTTGCGAAACAACCAGAATAAAAAAATAAAATACAAACAATATTGTTTTAAAGGAAACAAAGCTGTCCATAAGCCATTGAATGATTCGATAGCTCTTCTCTCTGTCTTCATCTTTCAAATCCTTTATTTGGATAGCAATCTTTTCAGACAAAATCATTTTTCGAACGTATTTATCTAATATTAAACCAATAATAATCAATGCAACACTTCCCAAATAGGCATATAACAGGGAATATTTCACCAGCCATGTAAACGCAAAATAATAAATCAACCCGAATATCAAATTTGTATACAGGGCATACAATATATATTTGCTTGTTTTTTTCACTTTATCTCGCATCTCATTTTCCTTTGTTCACATTTAAGAATCAATCAAAATTTTTGCACTTTTCCCAATTATTATGCCAGACCTTAAAAAAGCCGCTTCGCAGCGGCTTGAAAGCTAAATTCTAGTAGGATTTATTCGTCAGCATACTTTTCACCGTTACCCCGGGTAAATTGCCCAGCTTCCCGGTAATGGCGCCCAGCTGCTCCGTGGTTAGTTCCACAATCAGCGAAATGACATAGATGTCCTTTTCGTGATTCGGCACCCCCGTGCGCGCCTGTATACAATCCGAATACTGAGAAAGAATGTTGTTTATTTCCGCCACACTTTTGCGGTGTTGCTCTACAATAATGGCAATAATGCCAATTCGGTTGCCCAAAGCTGCCCCTCCTTGCCTGTGCTAGTTCTATTTAAAATTCGTATGGGTATTAGCCCGCAGTGATGGCCGCGTGCACCGCGTTCAGCGCTGCTCGTATTTGTGGGTCTTTGTCCAGCGCAAGGCCAGAGCCATCCACCGGCATTTCCACAATTTCATCTGGGGTAATTCCCAATATATTTATTTTCTGATCCTTTGGCGTGTAGTATTCGGCTGTGGTCAGCTTCACACCCCCGCCCGAATACGGCATGGCCTGCACCGTTTGCAGCACGCCCTTGCCATAGGTTTTTTCCCCCACCACCATGCCGCGCCCGGCCGCCTGCACCGCGCCTGCAAATACCTCCGCGCCGCTTGCCGAAGCGCCATTTACTACCACAGCAAGGGGAATGGGGTTGTAGTTACTATCCGCCACATATTCTATGCGATCCTCACCGCTGGCCTGGCTGTAGGTTAGCAGGCCCTGTGGCATAATTTGATCCAGAATATCCACAGCGCCCTTCACAGTGCCGCGAATGTTGCCGCGCAGGTCTATCACCACGCCCTTCACTTCTTCCTCTTCCAAAAGGGCAGTAAGCGCCTTTTCAAATTCTGCAGAGCTGCTGGCGCCAAAATCAAAAATGGTAATTAGCCCCACATCTTCATCCAGCGAGTTGTACGAAACGGAAGGCACCTGCACATCCGTTCGAGTGAGTGGAATATCCACTGCCGCATTGCTGCCTTCTGCCACCGTTAGCACCACAGTGGAACCACTGGGGCCGCTGATTAGGTCTATCGCGCTTTCGTAATCCAGCGTGGCAATGTTCATGCCATCCACCGCCATAATAATGCTACCCTGCACAATGCCCGCTTCCTGCGCGGGGCTGCCATTGTACACCCGGCGCACACGCAAATATCCGTTCTCTTTGGAAACCGGCTCTGCCGAAAGCCCCACCCCCACCAGCAAGCCCTCGCTGCTGGCTGTATAGTTGTTGAATTCCTCTTCCGTATAGTAGGTGGAATAGGGGTCGCCCAGCGCAGTTACCATGCCCTTCATCGCACCGGTCACCAGGTTTTCCTCCGGCGCTTCTAGGTAGTAGAACTCGTTAATTAGCGCTTCCAAATCGCTTATTTCCATGTATTTGGCTATGTCGTCATAGTTGCCCGTGCCCAGCTTTATCTCGTTTCCTCGCTCTTTAGAGCTCATATAGTAAAACATAAATAGGCCAGATACAAAACATGCACACAGCGCAATTGCAATACAAAGAATGACTACTTTCTTCTTTTCCAAAATTTAACTCTCCTGCCCCATTTTATACGCGTACTGCACCTGCGCCGCATGGCGCGGGCACACTGCCGAAGTTTCGTGTACCTTGCTTTTGTAGAAATGAATACAGTGGTGGCCACCAAAGTTGTTTTCGGGAATGGGGTTGGAAAGATGCGGCATTGCATTCATAGAGGCCGCAATGTTCACGCCATCCACCAGCACCCATATGGGGCGTCGCTCCCACGACCATTCGCCCACGGCCTGTTTCATTTTGGCAGTATCCTCCGCAGTTAGCGGCACCGTATCCGAATGGAACCAGCCGCCAAAGCGGTATTCTTTCCAGGTAATGCCCGTTCGTATGTCCATCACTGTATATATCTTTTCTTTGGGAATATAATTTTCGCTCACTTCATCCCAAGGAATCAGCTCCACCGGGTCGCTGAGACCCATACGCTGCGCATAGGTACAGCGAATGTTGTTGTCGCCATACAGCAGCTCCAGCGTTTTCATTCCTGCCACGCCATCCGCATCCAAATCCGCAAACTGCTGAAATTTGGAAACTGCCTCCAACGTTTGGCTGCCAAATTCGCCCGTTACTTCATCGGCCAAAAAACCACGCTTTTGCAACTCGCGCTGCAGCTTGGCAACCTCCACACCCTTCATGCCCTCTCGCACCATGCCCATGGCATTTTTGGATGCACTGGTTCGCACAGAGTCCTTCGTAATATAGCCCCGTTTCAGCCCTGCCGCGCCGCTTCCCTCGGTTTCGGGGGTTAACGCCACGCTTTGCTCTTCTTCTGGTGGTTCGCTTGCTGCGGTTTGTTCGGCTGGCGGCAGCTCTGCGGGCGCTGCCGTTTGCTGTGGCTGTTCCTGCGATAGTTCGCCGCCATTGGAAAGCAACATCATGCCCGGTACCGTTCCATTTGTGGCCTTGTAGGAAACAGTGGTTTCCTCCGCAGGCGCGGGTTCTTCTGTTGCTGTTGGCTGGGCTTCGGCCTCCTCTTCGGGTGGCGCTGTCTGTTCCTCCTCCGGCAAAGAGGGCACTTCCATCTCGCCTGGCATATATTCCACATAGTAGTGCTCGCGTTGCATGCTTAGTATGGTAACACCCATGCCTGCATTCAGCGTATCCACCTGCTCCGAAAATGCACCGGCATTTAAATAAACCGGCGTGTCATCCTCCAAAACATTGCCCACCAACACATCTGTAGAGGGCAAAAAAACAAACTCTTTGCTTACATAGCCACGGTAGTTGCCGTATATCACTCGATACCAGCCATCCACTTCCTCGCAAAACACACCCACGCGCGTGCCATTCAGCAATTTCAGCACAAATGGGGAATCCACAGTGGGTCTCATCCTCATATTTACGCCGTCCGACACAATCACCGCTTCCTCAAATGTGGGAATGGCGGCCTGTGCCTTTTGCGGCGGTACAAACACCACCACCGACAGCAGCACACAAACACTTACGGCAAATGGTAGCAGTTTTTTTAAAAAATTCATTTTACCACCCAACAATCTTTTTCTTGGTATGTGCCATTATACAATGAAATACAGCGAGAACGCAAGAATATTCATACTTCTTTCATTTATGCAAAGGCCATTGTGGCCTTGTTTTTTTGTGTTTTGACAGTCATCAGATTGGGTTTTCCAATTTTCTATGCAGTTGCTGAATATAAGCCTGCAGTTGCTGCAAATCTGCGGCATAGGTTTGCTTCAGTGCGGGGTTGTAAATGATGCTGGCCGGATGATACAGCGCAAACAGCGGATAATCTTTGCCACAAATGCTGGTGCAAACTGCCCTACCATGATAGTTGCCTATTACCGCCTGTTTGTTTCCTAGGCAGGCGCGCAAGGGGGTATTTCCCAGCGTTACAATGCATTTTGGCGCCACTGCCTCTATTTCCCTGTACAGAAGGGGCAGCGCCTCTTCCACTTCTTTTCCGGTGGGGGGGCGGTTTCGCACACTGCCTTTTTCACTTACTTTAAATGGGCGAAATTTGCACACATTGGATATAAAAATATCTTCCCGCTTCAGTTGCAGCACTTCCAAAAATTCATTCAGGTTTTGGCCTGCCTTGCCGCAAAACGGACGTTTTTCCCGTACCTCATCCTTACCGGGGGCTTCGCCTATCAGCATAATATCGGCATTTTGCCTTCCCTCGCCAAATACCAGATCATCTATCCCATAGTGGCTTTTTATGTTTGCATAAATTTGCTCAAGCATTGTGTATTTCCTGCAATTTCTGGGCTATTGTTTGAAAATCCGCCTCTGCCAAAATGGCATTGTCTGGGTTGTGCAACAGCGCCGCCGGGTGAAATGTGGGCATAATAAAAAAGTTTTTCACAGCGGTCATTTGTCCGTGTTCTTTCATCATACGCACTTCTCTGCCCAAAATGACCCCTGCCGCAATGCGCCCAAGGCACACAATTAGCTTGGGGCGAATGAATGCCACCTGCGCACGCAAATATCCCATGCAGCACTCTCTCTCGTCTGGCTGCGGGTCTCTGTTCCCGGGCGGTCTGCACTTCACCACATTTGCAATGTACACATCCTCGCGCCGCAGACCAATTTCGCCCAGCATTTTATCCAACAGCTTACCCGCCGGCCCCACAAAGGGGCGGCCGCTCTCGTCCTCCCGTGCACCGGGCCCCTCGCCAACAAACAGCACTTCGGCATGCAGATTCCCCTCGCCAAATACAACATTTGTGCGCGTTTCAGACAGCCTGCATTTTGCGCAGCCCATCACTTCGGTATATAGTTGTTTGATGGATTGGTACACGCTGTATCCCCTTTAGGGCGATACCGCATAGAAATCGAGTCGTTGGCATCGCGAAGAATTTTTGTGTGCAACAAGGACAAAAGCGCAAGAATAGCAGCGCTATTTCGAGCATTTTGGACGCAGTGTCATGCAAAAAGACTAGTGATGACGACGTGCGCGGTTTGTGCGGTGTTGCCTTAGGCTTTTGGCTTTTTACGAAGCTTCAAACTGATCTCTCGTTTTTCCGCCATTTTTTGAAACAGGTTTACCGCAATGGCTGCCTTCTCCTTTATGGCAAGGGCATCCGCTTGGTTGGCTGCGGCTGCAATTTGCACCATTACATCCCTCACATCCTGTAGTTCCAACAAATTTACCGCAGTGCAGAAGAAGCTTTTTCTGCGCCCATCGTTGTAGTTTTGCAGCAAAGTTTGCAGCATCTCCACTTTTTCGTTCAATTCAAATTGATAGGCATTTAGGCCAATGGCCTTGGCTTTCTCCATATCCTTAAATTGATTCTGATGGCTAATAAAAGAATCTGCAGCATCCGCATTTTCGTATCGTTTGCAGGGATATTCCTCGCAAAGGTAGCAGTATGCAATGTTTCCATGCCGTGCAGCGCAAGCCAAAATGGCACAGGACGCATGAAAAAACGTCTCTTCTGCCGCACATCCCACACACCTAGACGCGCCGCCGGAATGATAGTTGGGGCACAGGCCACAATTTAGGCCACATAACGAAAACAAGGGGTATTCTCTCACATAGCCTTTCATGTTTCAGTTCTCCACATGTTGCTCGCTTTTTCTGGTTCTATTCAAAAATAACATAACCATTCCGCCCATTCTGCTTGGCTTTGTATAGGGCAACATCTGCATTTTCGTAAAGTTCCCGAAATGTTTTCCCGTTCTGGGGCGCAATTGCAATTCCTATGCTGGTGGTTGCTGGCTTTGTGCTGCCATCGGGAAATATTTGGCTGCACGCTTCCCAAATTTGTTTTGCTTTTTTTTCAGCAGAGCTTTTGTCGTGTATGCCACAGCAGAACACAACAAATTCGTCGCCCCCCTGCCTTCCTATGATGTCCGTATCCCTTAGTACATTGCGCATGGCATTTGCGTAGTCTTTCAAAACGTTATCACCCGCAATGTGTCCATAGGTATCGTTTACCAGCTTAAAATTGTCCACATCAATCATAATAAATGCGCCCGCATTTTCCTTCTCGTCACTCAAATGCTCTTCCACCA
>CAZQBV010000078.1:0-14151 GCA_964592125.1 uncultured Christensenella sp. | reverse complement strand
TTCAAATCGGAATTGGTATAAAAATTAAATACACAATGTTAAAAATATTACACGCGAAACAAAAATTTTCCATATGATTTCACAAAATAGATGACTATAATAAAATAATCATAAGCCGTACATTTTTTTACAAAGTTCTGGTTAAAAACACAAAAGACATGCAATGAAATAGAAATAAAGAAAGAGGTATTCTTAGTATGGGTGAAATGCCAAATAGAGGGCAGAGCTATGCACTCGAAATGAGAAGCGTATCCAAACGCTTTCCGGGAACGCTGGCAGTAGACCAAGTGGATTTTCATATAAAGGCTGGCGAAGTACACGCACTGGTGGGGGAAAACGGCGCGGGAAAATCCACCCTAATGAAAATTTTGGCGGGGCTGTATAGCGACTACACAGGGGAAGTATTGATAGAAGGCAAAACTGCGGAGTTGTTTTCGCCTTCCATGGCAAAGGAAAAAGGCGTGGGGATGATTTATCAAGAGCTGAGCCTGGCACGCCGTATTTCTATTTATGAGAATATGCTGGTGGGCAGGCTGCCCAAGAAGAACGCGCTTTTTATAGATAAGAAAGAAGCCATCAGGCAGGCCACAGAGCTTTTAAAACGTGTGGGGTTGGGCGATATAGACCCCACAATGGAAATTTCCGAAATAAGCCAATGCGATGCACAGCTTGTGGAAATTGCAAAAGTGCTGGGCAACAATCCTAAAATTATTGTGATGGACGAGCCTACATCTGCACTGTCCAGCGAGGAAGTGAAACGGTTGTTCGAAATCATTCATACGCTAAAGCAGCAGGGGCTGGCAATTGTGTATATATCCCACCATTTGCAGGAAATATTTGAGGTGGCAGATAATATTACTGTAATGCGGGACGGCAAAAAAGTGGGCACATATTCCATAGAGGAAACCAGCACAGAACACCTTGTGGAAAAAATGGTAGGCAAATCTGTAAACGAGTTCTATGCGGAACGTTCCGCAGAAATTGGGGAAGAGCTGCTTCGGTTGGAAGACTTTACCCGATGGGGATTTTTCCACCATATCAACTTGACACTGCGGCGCGGGGAAGTGCTGGCCATTGTGGGGCTGGCGGGATCCGGACGCACGGAAATTGCAAGGTCTATGATGGGTGTAGACCCACTGGATGCAGGAAAGCTAATTATGAATGGAAAAGAGCATGTTTTTAAAGACATGACAACAGCCATAAAAAATGGACTGGGGTATTTAACGGAAGACCGCAAAGTGGCGGGGCTGGCGCTGACGCAAAATGTAACAGACAATACTTTGGTTTCTATTATAGACAAACTTTCCAGTGGCATATACTACAACCCCAACAAGCACAAAGATGTGGTGCTGCAGAAAATAAAAGAACTTTCTATTTACCCGCCAGAACCCGGCCGTTTGGTAAACAACCTTTCGGGCGGAAATCAGCAGAAGGTGCTGATGGCAAAATGGCTGGCAACAGATGTATCGGTGCTGATTTTGGACGAGCCCACCCGTGGTGTGGATATTGGCGCCAAGCAAATCATTCATCAGGCTGTGCTGGACTATGCCGCGCGTGGCAATGGTGTGATACTGGTATCTAGCGACTTGCCCGAAGTGGTGGGGCTGTGCGACAGGGCACTGATATTGCGCGAAGGATACATTGTAGGGGAAATAAGGAAGGGCGAAATAACTGAAAACACCCTACTGGTAGCAGCAAATGGGGAGGGGAAACACGTATCATGACAAACAGGGAAGGCACGGGAACAGTAAAAGTAGCACAGGATATTAGGAAGACGGATGTAAACAAAGCAACTTTGTTTATTAACAAGGTAGGCATTTATATTGCGGTGGTTTTGTTGCTGATTGTGGGTGTTATTATTAGCCCTACATCCTTTGTTTCTATAGAAAATATACGCTCTATCCTGCAGGCGGTATCGCTTACGGGAATAAGTTGTGCGGGGCTGGCATTTGTGGTGTATTCCGCAAACTTCAACGATATGTCGCTGCCTATGACCATTGCGCTTTCTGGAATATTGGCAGTGCAACTGGTGCCCTACGGGTTGGCAGTTAGCCTGATTGTGGGTGTTTTGGGCGGTACATTGGTGGGTGTGGTAAACGGCGTTATTATAGGTAAATTTCGCGCGAATCCCATTATTTGGACTTTGGCATTCAACTTGGTGCTTTCCGGTGTGGTGCGTGTGGCACTGGGCGGTACACAGATATATCCCGATGTGGTGGCTGGCGAAAACATTGCAGCGCAAAAAGCAGCAGAGCAGTTTACCTCTTTGGCAAGAACATCATACTTTGGCGGAAATGTACCGCTAATGGTTATTGTAATGGTGGTATTGTTTGTAGTTGCGCACTTTTTGCTTACCCGTACCAAATTTGGAAACAAGCTGAAAATGGTGGGTTCCAACTACGAGGCGGCTCGAATTTCCGGCGTGGACTGTGTGAGAACCATTATATTTGCATACGTTTTCTGCTCCTTCTGTGCAGCCATTACAGGCATATTTTACGCATCGCTTACCAAGCTGGGGGTGTATTCCAACGGCGAGGGCTACGACTTTGCCTGTCTAACGGCGGTGCTGCTGGGTGGAATGACACTGGCAGGCGGCAAGGGCACTATTGTGGGCGTGTTTGGTGGCGTGCTGGTGCTGGGTATGCTGAATAACATAATGACACTAATGGGTATTCCCACATTTAACCAATGGTTGGTTCAGGGTATTGTGTTCCTGTTTATTGTGTGGCTAAACACAAATTCAGAAAGAAAGTTGGGTAGGGCATAATGAATAAAGCAAAGAAAATAAACGCTGGATTCGTGAACGAATATAGAGCATACTTTTTTCTGGCGGCAGTTTTGATTGCCGGAATATTTGCAAAAAACTTCTTTAATATGTATAATTTTACATCGATACTGGCAAGTTCCTCGCTGTATACATTCATAGGCATTGGCTTTACGCTGTGTATGATAGCCGGGCATATGGATTTGTCTGTGGGAGCTATGGCCACAATGGGTGCCATGCTGGTGTTGGGCATGAAAACACTGTCCGGCTTGCCATGGCCGGTGGCCTTTATGGTCGCCATAGGCGTGGGCGCGCTGGTGGGTCTGTTCAATGGCGTGCTGGTGGCAAAGGCCAAAATACACTCCTTTATTGCCACATTGGGTACACAGTTTGTGCTGAAAGGCTTGATGTATATTTACAGCAACGGTGCGGAAATTAGTGTGAAAGGTGATTTTGAGCTGACAGATGCTTTGAATGCCAGTCCATCGTTTTTGCCCTTTACGCTTAAGTTTGCCATCACACTGGCCACAGTCATCTTCTTTGTGGTATTGCTAAGCAAAACACGTTTTGGCAGAAATGTATACATGCTGGGCGGCAATTTGGAAACGGCTTGGCTGGCCGGTATAAAAAGCGACAGAAACACCATACTGATCTTTATGCTTTCGGGCATTGTTTGTGGCCTAGGCGGTGCGCTGTTTGGCGTGTCGCAGGGAACCGCCACACCTACCTTGGGTGAAAAAGGCATTGCGCCACTGATGGTGGCACTAACGGCCACTATCATTGGTGGTACAGATATCAGTGGTGGCAAGGGCAGTGTGCTGAATACCTTTATATCCATTATTGCTATTGTTGCCATGTTTGGTGTGCTTACCACGCTGGTGGGCAAGTTTGAGATACAAATTTTGTTCATTGGTATTGCGCTGGCATTCTGTGTACTGTACGAAACGTTTGGAAAATATGTAAAGCAAAAAACAATTGGCATACGCCCCGATCTTGTGAACAAGTACATGCAGGAAACAGGCAAAAGCAAACTATAGATCAATTTAAGGCGAAAGCCTTAGCAACATAAAAATAGGAGGAATAAACATGAAAAAAGTACTAACAATTACAGCACTGGTTCTGGTACTGGCATTTGCCCTAGTGGCATGCGCGGCACCGGCACCGGCACCGGCAGCGGAAGCATCTGCAGCAGCAGAACCCGCAGCAACGGAAGCGCCCGCAGCAGCAGAGCCTGCAGCAACAGAACCACCCGCAACGGCAGAAGAACCGGTAGATGCGGCAGAGCCTTCGGCACTAGCGGAAGAAGCAGCACCAAATGCAGGTGAAGAAAATGATATTATTGCCAAAGCCATTGCAGAGCAGATGACAACAGATGGCAAGCAATTGATGCCCGATCCCATTGAAAAACCTTTCCCAGAGCGTCCGGCAGATCCGCAAGCCTTACCGGAAACTGATGCGGGCAGGTATTACGACATGGAATACGTTGGCTGGGACGCAGGTGCGAAATCGGAAGAAATTCCCGCATCGCCCGGAGATGGCCCCGCGGGCAAACATATTATTGTAATTGTGCATGGAGACCACGCATGGACAACTGCTTACGAAAAGGGCATGAAGCAAGCATGTGAAGCATTGGGCATGACCGTGGAAGTGCAGTCCCCCAACTGGGATCAGGCACTGCAGGATCAGCTGATAGAGCAGGCGATCAATGCAAAACCAGATGCAATTGTATTAATTCCGTTGAGTGCAGAAAATGCAACTCAGCAATTCCGTAAAATTACACAAGCAGGCATTCCTGCGTTTGGTTCAAATACGCTAACAACTTCCGATGCGATGCAGTACATGGTGGCATGGACTGGCCCAGACGATTGGGCACAGATGAGACAGCTGGCCGATACATTGGGCACAGCAATGAATGGCGAAGGCGGCATTGCCTATGTAACACATAACGTGGGTACATCCCCATACTATGCACGTACTTATGGCCCAATTACAGAGTTTGCCGCAAAATATCCTAATATTGAAACATTGGATATACAGTCTCCCGGATTTGAAGCGGCCAAGGTGAAGCAGGTGGTTGCGGATTGGATTACACGCTTTGGCGATAAGCTGAAAGCAATATTTGTAGCAGACGACTCCACACAGGCCATTGGCGCAGTGGATGCAGTAAAAGAATCTGGCCGCGAGGACATACTGATAGTGGGCGCGGGCAACTCCAAAACCGGTCAAGACTTGGTGAAGAGTGGCGATATGCTGATTATCAACTATCAGTCGGCAGAAGGCGACGCAGGCCTAAGTGCCCGCACTGTGGCAGAATGGTTCTCTGGCAAAGAGGTGTTGCCTGTTGGCTACCTAACTACAGACATGATTACCAAAGACAATGTGGAAGACTTCTATCCCACGCAATGGTAATACTCATCTCAAATAAAAAAGCGGTAAGAACCACTTTTTGTTGAGATTGGTATAAAAACAATCCCTATATAAAAAAAACTTACATAGAGTGGGGAAACTGGCGCCCTGTAAAAGGGGCGCCGATGCCCTGCTATGCAGAAAAAACCATGTTCCGCAAGGAGAATGAAAATGGACAAAATGACACATAAGGAAAGGGCGCTTGCCCCCTTTCACAGAAAAAATATGGATCGCTTCCCCATGTGGTATGGTGGCGCACCCGAAACAACAGCAAACTTGGTTTTTGCACTGAATGCAAATGACGAAGAGGACGCGCTTTACACAAAACTGGAACTGGACTATAAAACAGTACGGCCAAAATACATTGGCTCACCACGCGAAAAGTACAGTGATGGAAGAGAAATGGGTGCGTGGGGTGTGGTGCGCGGTGGCGTGCACTATGGGCAGGCGCTTACCCATCCGCTGGATGGTGTGGAAACGGTAGCCCAAGTGGAAAGCTATCAAAAATTTGAAAATCCCGATGATTATGATGTGAAAATAACAGAGGAAGAAATTATTTGGGCAAAGGACTATTGCCTGATTGGTGGCTGCTGGTCACCGTTCTTTCATGATTCTACAGAACTGATGGACATGGAAGAATTTTTTGTGAATATGTATGTAAACCCCGCTGTTTGCGAGGCTATCATAGAAAAGTGCTTTTCCTTTTATTACGAATTGGACAGGCGCACATTTGAGGCCAACCCCGGCCTGATAGACATGTATTTTATAGGAAACGATTTTGGCTCCCAACGTGCGTTGTTGATGGCGCCGGATATGTGGCGCAAGTTTTACAAGCCCTATGTAGCCAAGCTGTTTGAGCAGGCAAAGCGATATGGGTGTGTTACTGCGGTGCACTCCTGCGGGGATATTAGCGAAATTATTGGCGACCTGATAGACATAGGCGCGGATGCAATTAACCCCATACAGGTGAATGCAGAGCACATGCAGCCGGAACAACTGGTGAAAGAATTTCGGGACAATTGCGTGTTCTTTGGCGGCATAGACGAAAATGAGCTGTTGTCTTATGCTACGCCGCAACAGGTGCGGGATGAAACGCGGCGTATGATTGATTTGCTGGGGCAATATGGGCGCTATATTGTGGCAGCCAGCCACGACTATATACTGCCCGAAATTCCCGCGGAAAATATTATTGCCATGTTTGACGAGGCACGAAAATATGGTGTTGGAAATTTTGGACAAACGGGTGTAAAATAATACCAATCCCCATAAAAAACTAATAAAACTGAAAACGGAAGAGGTAACAATATGCTACACGATCCCAGCCACAGCACGCCAGTGCCAGTGGAAGAAGAAATTGTACTGAACCAAACAGACAAAGCTATATTGCGAAAATTGGGTGAAACGTATGCGCAGCTGGGGCAGCAGGACAAGCAGAGCGGCAAAGACAAGCTGTGGCGCGACTTGAACGATCTAAAATCTAAGCGGCCTATGGTGTGGATAAACGAAATACCTTGGCACGAGATGGATGTGGATGGAGAACTGACATTGCAATGCCAGCACAGTTGGGCAAGAGAGCTGGAGCAAAGCCTTCGGCGCACCATTTACCAGCATGCGCATATGCCGGGCGACATGATTGTAAGTGAATATATGGAATGCCCAAAGGTATTTCACAGTACGGATTTTGGTATATTGGAAAAAGTGGAAACCGCCCATACCGATGCAGAGAACGAAATTTATTCCCGTCATTTTGAAGTGCAGATAAAGCAACCCGAAGACATAGAGAAAATAAAGCTCCCTAAAATTACCTATATGCAAAAAGCTACGGAATACCGCTATGCCGCCATGCAGGATTTGTTTGAAGGTATTGTGGATGTAAAGCTGGTGGGGCAAACGCATATTTGGTATACCCCATGGGATTTTTTAATTCGCTGGTGGGGCATAGAGGAAGCCATGATGGATTTGGTGATGCGGCCGGAAATGGTGCATCAGGCCTACAACCGCATGGTGGATGCATGGATGACAGAGCTGGATCAACTGGAACAGCAAAATTTGCTTTCCCTAGACTGCAACAACACCCGCATTGGCTCGGGCGGCTATGGCTATGTATCGGCATTGCCGGGGCAGGACTATAACCCTCAGCATGTGAAGCCACACAATATGTGGGGGTGCTCCAACGCACAAATCTTCTCCAGTGTTTCTCCGGATATGCATTGGGAGTTTGCCGTGCAGCACGACATGAGGTGGCTGGAGCGCTTTGGCCTTACCTATTATGGCTGCTGCGAGCCGCTGGACAAGAAGGTGGACATATTGCGTAAAATACCAAACCTGCGCAAAGTTTCGGTTTCTCCTTGGTGCAATACAGAGCAGGTGGTGGAGCAGATAGGTACAGACTATGTGATGAGCCGCAAGCCCAATCCGGCCATTTTCACATCCAGCACGTTGGATATGGCAGAGGCGGAAAAGCAGCTGAGAGACTTTTTAGACAGTGCGAAAGGCTGCCATGTGGAGCTGATAATGAAGGATATTTCCACGGTGAGCTACAACCCGAAAAGCCTGTGGGAATGGGAGAAGCTGGCAATGCGGGTGGCGGAAGAGTACGCAAATTAAATGAGAATAAAATGAAGAAAAAGAATAGGTGGTGTATGTATGAGCAAACAGGAAAAAATAGACAGGCTGTGGGCGGCACTTTCGGGCAAAGAAGGGGATAGGGTTCCCATAAGCGATTTCTTTTGGACGGGCTTTAGAAAGCGTGCCTGCGAAGCATGGGGCAAGGATGTAGATTTATACCGTAAATTTGATCTGGATTACATTGTGATGAACCCCAATATGGATCCGGTGATACAGGACTTTGAAATACTGATGGACAACGGTGTGGATACTTTGGTAAAAACAGGCTTTGGTGCAAAAGTATTGCGTCGGGGGGATTTGCCCATGCCGCACTTTGAAGAGTTTTCCATTCAAGACCCCTCCGAAATGGCGGGTTTTGTAATTGAACCTGCAGATGACCCGCGGCGGCTTTTCAGGCAGGGAGATGACCAAATTAATTGTTTGGGAGATGCCATTGTGCGCAACATTCCCAGCTGGATGGACAGGGTGAATGCCTACCATGAGGATATCCCCGTGTTTGGCTCTGTTTGTGAAGGATATGAATATGTGTGGCGTTGCATGGGTACAGAAAATGCCTTGTACTGGATGATGCTGGAAGAAGAACTGTTTGGCGCATTTATAAAGCGAATTGGCGACTTTTTGGTAGGGCTGGTGCGTGCGCAAATAGAAGCGGCGAAGGGAAAGCTTTCGGGCATGTATATTTGGGGCGATTTGGCCTATGTAAACGGCATGTTGTTTTCGCCGGAAATATGGCGCAAATGGTTTAAACCCATAGATGAGCGAATTATTGCGGAATGTAAAAAAGCGGGGCTGATGATGATTTATCATGGCTGCGGCGATGCCACAAAAGTATATGAAGACTTTATAGAAATTGGGCTGATGGGCTACAACCCATTGGAGGTAAAGGCGCATTTGGACGTGGTGGAACTGAAAAAAACTTATGGCGGCAGGCTGTGCTTTGTGGGCAATATAGATGTGCGGGAACTGGAAAGTGGAGACAAAAACCGCATCAAACGCGAAGTGCTGTACAAATTACAGGCGGCACAAGGAGGCGGCTATATTTGCCAAAGTGACCATTCTGTTTCCAGCGATGTGGCACCCGAAAGCTATGCGTATATGGTGCAGCTGGTGCACGAGTATGGAACGTTTCCATTGGATTTAGAACGGATAAAAAAGGAACTGGAACTGCTGGGCTAACCAGCACACATGCGGCAGGAGGTTTAAAATGAAACGTTATGGGCAAATTATAAAGCTAAACCCCGATAAAGAAGCGTACTATAAAGAACTGCATGCCAACGCATGGCCGGAAATACTGGACATGATAAAAAAATGTAATATAAAGAATTATTCAATTTACTTGCATAATGGTATGCTTTTCTCGTATTATGAATATACAGGAAATGATTACCAAGCAGATATGGCAAAAATGGCGGCAGACCCAATGACGCAAAAGTGGTGGGACGAATGCATGCCCTGCCAGCAGCCAGTGGAATGTGCCAAAGACGGTGAATGGTGGGTGGATATGGAAGAGGTATTTCACCTAGATTAAGTTTGATAGCGGAGTGTTTTTACAGGTAGTAATTTAATTATACTGAAGGAGGCAAATATGAAAATTGGGATTCGGCCGACAATTGACGGCAGGGAAGGTGCACAGGGCATACGCGAAGGTCTGGAAGAGCAAACCATGGGCATGGCCTATGCGGCAAAGGCGCTGATAGAAGCCAACATAAAGGATAGGGATGGCAAACCGGTGGAATGCGTAATAGCAGACAGCACCATTGGTGGTTTTGCAGAGGCGGCAGCCTGTCAGGAAAAATTTGATCGCGTGGGTGTATGTGGCACACTTACCGTAACGCCCTGCTGGTGCTATGGCAGCGAAACGATGGATATGGACAAAAGCACCCCGAAGGCAATTTGGGGATTTAATGGAACAGAGCGCCCGGGCGCAGTGTATCTGGCGGCAGTGCTGGCGGCTCATGCGCAAAAGGGAATTCCCGCTTTCTCCATTTATGGGCACGAGGTGCAAGAGGCCAACGACAAAAGCATTCCCGAAGATGTGCAGGAAAAAATATTGCGTTTTGCGCGTGGTGCAGTGGCCGTAGGCGAAATGAAGGGTAAGTCCTATCTGGCGGTGGGCAATGTGAGCATGGGCATTGCGGGAAGCATTGTAGACCCTGCGTTTTTTGAGAAATATTTGGGCATGCGCTGTGAATATAAGGATATGACCGAAATCATTCGCCGCGTGAACAACGGCATTTACGATGAAGAAGAGTTTAAAAAGGCCTATGCATGGGTGAAAGAAAACTGCAAGGAAAATGACGATATTTACAATGGCAGCGCAGGCAAAACGCAGGAACAAAGAGATGGAGACTGGGCGTATAGCGTGAAGCTGGCTCTTATTATAAGAGATATGATGGAAGGAAACGACCATCTGAAAACAATTGGCTGGAAAGAGGAAGGCAACGGCAACAATGCCATAGCAGCAGGCTTCCAAGGGCAACGGCAGTGGACAGACTTCATGCCCAATGGGGACTTTATGGAATCCATTTTGTGCTCCAGTTTCGACTGGAACGGCATAAGACGCCCCTATGTGGTAGCAACGGAAAATGATTGCATGAACGGTATCTCCATGCTGATGGGGCATCTTTTAACCAACAGTGCGCCTGTGTTTAGCGATGTGCGCACCTATTGGAGCCCGGATGCGGTGAAGCGCGTAACCGGAGCCACGCTGGATGGGTATGCAAAAAATGGTATCATCCATTTGATTAACTCTGGCGCAACCACGCTGGATGCCACCGGCCAGCAGGAAATTGATGGGAAACCTGCAATGAAACCCTTCTGGGAAATTACAGAAGCAGAAGCACAAAAGTGTCTGGATGCAACCACATGGACACCCGGCAATTTGGGCTACTTCCGTGGCGGCGGTTTCTCCAGCACATTCCGTACACGCGGCGGCATGCCGCTTACCATGGTGCGCGTGAACTTGGTAGATGGGCTGGGGCCGGTACTGCAAATTGCAGAGGGCTACACCTGCGATATTGGTGATGAAGCAGCAACCATATTGGAAAAACGTACAGATGCGGGTTGGCCTTCCACATGGTTTGCACCCAACCTAACGGGGCACGGCGCATTTACAGATGTATATAGTGTTATGGCAAACTGGGGAGCGAACCACGGCGCAAGTGTGTATGGCCATGTGGGTGCAGAATTTATTACACTGGCTTCTATGCTGCGTATTCCTGTTAGCATGCACAATGTACCTCGGGAAAAAATATTCCGCCCCAGCACATGGAATGCCTTTGGTACGGAAGAACTGGAAAGTGCAGACTATCGTGCCTGCAGGAACTATGGGCCAATTTATAAATAGTGTGAACAATAGAATAGAATTCCAAGAAAGCAGCCGCCCCCATGGCTGCTTTTTCATGGGCAAAACGGTTGATTTAATTTGGTTTGGGGTATATAATAAAGGCAACAATCAATTCAGTATTTGTTGCAATTTGCATGGGTAGGCACTACAGATATGCGAAGTGTATTTTTATTCTCGTCTATATTATTTGAATAAAGGAGATTTTATGAGTATGGCTCAATTTAAATTTACCGTGGGACCTTGGAATGTGCATGAAGGGCACGAAACATTTGGCCCGGGCATTCGCCCATCTATTCCCTTTGAGGAGAAGATAAAGAAATTTGCGGAAATTGGCATGGATGGTGTGCAATTTCATGACGATGATGCTGTGCCGGATATGAACAACATGTCCGAGAAGGCAATTATAGACTATGCCAAAGATGTGAAGGCCACGCTGGATAAGTATGGCCTGTTTGCCGAATTTGTGGCGCCCCGCCTGTGGTTTGACAAACACACCAACGATGGCGGCTATACAGCCAGCAGGAAGGAAGATTACGACTTTGCCATTTGGCGTTCGCTGCGCTCGGTAGATATTGCCAAAGCGCTGGGTACAAACAAAGTGCAGCTGTGGCTGGCACGCGAAGGCACGCTTTGTGCAGAGGGCAAAAATCCGGTGGAGAAAATTGTGCAAATGCGCGAAGCTTTCGATACCATATTGAAGTATGATTCGGATGTGCAAATTTTGGTGGAGCCCAAGCCAAATGAGCCAATTGACAGAAGCTATTGCGGTACCTGTGGGCATGCGCTGGCAATGGGCGCGCAAACGGTGGATCCATCGCGTGTGGGCGTGTGTATAGAAAGTGCGCATTCCACTATGGCAGGGCTGGATCCGGCGGCAGACATGGCGTTTGCCATAGCGGCTGGCAAGCTGTGGGGCGTGCACCTGAACGACCAGAACGGCATCCGTTACGATCAGGACAAAGCCTTTGGAGCGGAAAACCTGCGCGGTGCGTTTGATCAGGTGAAGGTGCTGTATGAAAACAACTTTGGCGATAAAGGCGAGTGTGTGGGGCTGGATGTAAAAGCCATGCGCACGCAGCCGGTGGAAGACAGCTATCGCCACATTATCAACAGCAAGCGCGTGTTTGAACTGATGCTGGAAAAGGTAAAGAAATTTGATTACAAATTCCAAGCGGAATGTGTGGCCAGCCACAACTTTGAAAAGCTGGAAATGTACGTACTGGAATTGTTGCTGGGTTGCTAATACTGATTCCAAATTAAAACATCTGTATTCATTTGGAATGCCTCGCCGATGGCGTGGCTATGCTGTGCGCAAAAACAGCGCGGAACACGTCTCATGCCATCCCAAACGCGCTTCAAGCTATAAAAATGCAAGCATTTTTAAATGGGATTGGTATAAAGGAAAGGATTGAAAGGTACACTATGAGTTATTTAGTAGGAGTGGATATTGGCACGTCGGGCACAAAGACTGTGCTGTTTGATGAAAAGGGAACGGTGGTGGCGTCCCACACTGTGGAATACCCCATGTATCAGCCGAAAAACGGTTGGGCAGAGCAAAACCCACAGGACTGGTGGAATGCCACTGTGGAAACGCTGCAGGTAGTAACTGCCAAAAGCGGTGTGAAAGCGGAGGAGATTAAAGGGGTGGGCCTGTCCGGGCAAATGCATGGGCTGGTACTGCTGGACAAAGAGGGCATGGTGCTTCGCCCTTCCATCATTTGGTGTGATGGAAGAACGGTGGATGAGTGCGAGGAAATTACCGCGACTATAGGGAAAAAACGCCTAATAGAAATTAGCGCAAACCCTGCGCTGCCCGGATTTACCGCAGGCAAAATATTGTGGGTGCGAAAGCACGAGCCGGAGATATACGAGAAGGCAGCGCATGTTTTGCTTCCCAAAGACTATATACGCTATATGCTGACAGGTGAGTTTGCCACAGAAGTAAGTGATGCCTCGGGCATGAACTTGCTGGATGTGCCAAAACGCCAGTGGTCGGACGAAATACTGGACAAACTGAACATTGACAAAGCCATGATGCCCAAGATGTACGAAAGCTGCGAGGTAACCGGTGGTGTTTCCGCAGCGATAGCCGCAAAAGTGGGGCTGAAGCCGGGCACGCCTGTGGTGGGCGGCGCGGGCGACAATGCAGCAGCGGCTGTGGGCACCGGCGTGGTGGAAACAGGCAAGGCGTTTACCACAATTGGTACCTCTGGCGTTATTTTTGCGCATTCAGACAATGTAACAATAGACCCGGGCGGCAGGGTGCATACCTTCTGCCATGCGGTGCCCGGCAAGTGGACTGTGATGAGCTGCACACTGGCGGCAGGGCTGTCGTTAAAGTGGTTTAGGGATCAGCTGTGTGTTTCGGAAATGGAAACTGCAAGAGGCATGGGGCAAGACCCCTATGTGCTGATGAACGAACAGATAGACCGCTTGCCCATTGGTGCAAACAAGCTGCTGTACTTGCCCTATTTGATGGGTGAGCGCTCTCCGCTGCTGGATGCGGATGCCCGCGGTGTATTCTTTGGGTTGTCTGCGATCCATACAAAGTACGATATGATGCGTGCAGTAATGGAGGGTGTAAGCTATTCGCTGCGTAATTGTCTAGATGTGTTCCGCGATATGGGCGTGGACTTTAGCGAAATGATGGCAACGGGCGGTGGTGGTTCCTCTGCTGTGTGGCGGCAAATGCTCGCAGATATATACAATTGCGAGGTGGCCACTGCAAAATCCAAAGAAGGCCCTGCGCTGGGCGTTGCCATTTTGGCAGGTGTGGGCGCCGGACTATATGCCAGCGTGCCGGAGGGATGCAGCGCTGTGGTGCAGAAAAACGCAGTGCAACAGCCTATTGACGGCCATTTGGCAGAGTACGAAAAGTACTACAAGCTGTACCTAGAACTGTATGAAAACCTGAAAGGCAGCTATAAAACACTGGCGAAAATTTAGCCATCAGTTTTAGGGCGATACCGCACAGAAATCGAGTCGTTGGCATCGCGAAGGATTTTTG
>CAZQBV010000077.1:0-14194 GCA_964592125.1 uncultured Christensenella sp. | reverse complement strand
AAAACATCTCATAAAAATCGCCCAGACGAAACATTAGTATAGCATCGCTATACTCTTCTTTAAGCGTTACATATTGCTGCATCATAGGCGTTAGTTTTGCCATTGGTTTCTCCTCAATTTATACCAGTTGGCCAAACAGCGTAGTGCGTTTGGCTTCGGTTATCCTTATATTTTGAAAGCTGCCAATCATTTGTGCTGTGCCAGCAAAGTTCACCATTCTACTGCTATCTGTTCTGCCACAAACATGGTTTTCATCCCTGGTGCTGGTGCTTTCCACAAGTACTTGCAGCGTTTTACCCACATAGGCGCGGTTTTTTCCCTCTGTAATCTCATTTTGCAGTGCAATTAGCTCTACAATGCGTTGGCTTTGCACTGGCTGCGGTACTTGATTGGACATATTTGCGGCTGCGGTACCTTCTCTTTTGGAATACACAAATGTAAACGCTGCGTCAAAACGAACCTGTTCCAGCAAAGTCATTGTTCCTTTGAAGTCTTGCTCTGTTTCCCCGGGGAACCCTACAATAATATCAGTTGTAATGGCAATATCCGGCATGGCAGTGCGTATTGTTTCAATTGTTTTAAGATACCCTTCGCGCGTATACCCACGGTTCATTGCCTTTAGCACGGCGCTGCTGCCCGATTGTACAGGCAAATGAATGTGCTTGCAAATTTGTTTGTTTTTTGCAATTACATCAACCAATGCAGGTGACAAATCCTTGGGGTGCGAAGTCATGAAACGAATGCGCTCTATTTTCGTATTGTCACAAATTTGTTGCAATAATACGGGGAAATCTGCCGCCCCCTCCCCATGATAGGAATTTACATTCTGCCCAAGAAGCGTTATTTCTCTATAACCTTCTGTTACCAATCCATCAATTTCCCGCAAAATATGTGCTGCATCTCGGGAGCGCTCCCTGCCCCGCACATATGGCACAATGCAATAGGAACAAAAATTGTTACAGCCATACATAATATTTACAGAAGCCAGTGGCCCACGGTTTCTTTTTATGGAGGCTTGCTCGCTGATGCATCCATCATGTTGTTCCACAGCAAACACACGTTTTTGTTCTAGCAAGCGTTTTTCTATCATAGAAGCAAGTTCGTGCGTATTGTGGGTGCCCAGCACAATATCCACAAAGGGAAAAGTACGGAAGAGCTTTTTTGCAACCTCTTCCTGCTGTGTCATACAGCCGCATACTGCAATTAAAAGTTCCTTTCTTTCTTGCTTTAGGTTCTTTAGTGCGCCCACATTGCCAAAAATTTTGTGTTCTGCATTTTCACGTATGCAGCATGTATTAAAAATAATAAAATCGGCACTTTCCATAGCCAACGCAGGCATATACCCAATACCTTCCAATATACCGGCCAGCTTTTCAGATTCGTGCTCGTTCATTTGGCAGCCATAGGTAACAATACTATATGTAAGCCCGTTGTTTTCAATTAATTCAGTTAATTTTTCAAATGTATTCATAAAAAATAGTATACCATAAAAGCTAGATTATTTTGCGTAATTTTAAAGTGAAAACATAAAAAAACCCGGCACTGTCCAAAGACAAAACCGGGTTTAAATTGTGCTTTTTATTCTTCGGTGCTGTCTTCTTCCATTTTAGGGAAGAAATCTGCCAACGAAGAAGTAGCTTCCTCTACAGGGGGAATCACATAGTTAAATCGATCCTCGCCACGTTCGCGGCGGTCACTTTTTTCCCTCTCGGGTTTTTCAGGCTCATCCATCAGTGCCCTTATGCTAAGGCTAATGCGCTTCTTGGCTGGGTTTACTTCCATTATTTTGGCAGTAATCTTGTCACCAATTCGCAGCTCTTCTTCCACTTTTTCCAACCGACGGTTAGTAACCTGTGAAATGTGAATTAAACCATCTATTGTGGGCTCCAGCGATACAAATGCACCAAATGGCATAATACGTACCACAGTGCCTTCTACAGTATCACCTACAATGTATTTTTCAGGCGCCAAATCCCAAGGTTTGGGGGAAAGCTGTTTTAGCCCTAAAGAAATACGCTTTTTCTCTTTATCTACATTCAGTATCAATACTTCTATTTCATCGCCAATGGCAAGCACATCCGAAGGATGTTTTACCTTTGCCCATGCAACGTCTGTAATGTGCAGCAAGCCATCCACACCGCCAACATCCACAAATGCACCAAAGTCTGTAAGTCTCTTTACTTTGCCCTTTATCTTATCGCCTTTTTGGAAGGTATCATACAGCTTTTGTTCTTCTTCTACTGCTTTCTGCTGCAAAATATTCTTGTGGGACAATACAAAACGTCTCTGACGTTTGTCTGCCTCAATAATAGTTACTTCCAGCTCTTTGTCTACAAATTCCGAAAGATCTTCCACATATTTCAAAGAAAGTTGAGAAGCCGGTACAAATGCATCGTACCCTTCCAGCTTTGCAAGCACGCCGCCCTTTACTACTTTGTCTATCTTAACAACATATATTTTGTCTTCTTCCAGATTTTCTACAAGTTCCTTCCATCTTAGTTTGGATTCTATAGACCTTCTGGAAAGAACCACATTTCCTTCACCGTCGTTTAAGGTAACCACTTCAGCTTCCACTTCGTCGCCTACCTTAAAGATATCTGCTGGGTCTACATCACCCATTGCAGTCAGGTTTTCTTTTTTGATGATGCCATCGGATTTATAACCAATGTTTACACACATTTCACCATCGGAGATCTGGACAACCGTACCACTAACTATCTGGCCACGTTTGATATAAACGAATGATTTTTCAATCTCAGCCATAAAGTCTGCACTTTCGGCTGTAGCACTGTCTTCCGCAGCAGCATCATCCTCTTCCTTCTGCCGTACAGCTTCTTCCACCGGCTTTTCTTCAGCAACTTCCGTTACCGTTTCCGCCTGCGGCTGTTCCTGCGCTGATGCAGAGATTTCTTCGGATACACTTGCGGGCTCAGTCACCTGTGCCTGTTCGTTGTTTTCCTGTTCATCCAAGATAGTTTCTTGACCTTTTTCGAGTTCACTCATACGTGTCTTAACCTCCCTAATTAACCACTCGGGCGTAGAAGCGCCCGCAACAATACTAATTATATCATGGTTTGCTATATTTTCAAGAAAAATTTGCTCTATATTGTCTATATAATAGGTTTTTTCACACTTAGTCTTACATATATTGAAAAGCTTCTCCGTATTTGATGAATGTTTACCGCCCACCACCAAAACCACATCGGATTTTTCTGCAAGCTCTGCTGCTTCTATCTGCCGTTTTTGCGTGGTATCACAAATAGAATGAAATAACTCCAAATTCGGAATACGCTGTTTTAGCACTTCCACCACACTGTCCCACAATTGGGCTGTAATCGTAGTTTGTGCCACCACCAACGCGCTGCTCATCGGCGGAAGTGCACTGGCTTGCTCTACATTGTTCACAATGCACACCTCGCTTTGCGCCCAACCTTTTATGCCAGTTACCTCGGGGTGATCTCCCGCACCAATCACAATCACTGGTGTACTACCAGAAGTTTTTACTTTATTATGAATTCTTTTTACAAAGGGGCAGGTTAAATCCAGTATTTCAAAGCCTCTGTCCTGTATTTTTTCAAAAACCTCGCGCGAAACACCATGTGATCGAATGACAATCAAGGTATCCTCTGTTGTTTCCAGGCTGTCCGTATCCTCTGTTACCAATACGCCCTTTTGCTTTAGGCGGTCAATTACATCTTTGTTGTGTATTAGCTCCCCATATGTATAAATATGCGTGTACTTGCCAGTAATATGGGTTACTGTATCTACAGCGCGCTTTACACCGAAGCAAAACCCGGCATTCTGTGCTACAATTATTTCAATCATAGTCGCTCACTCATTTCTACAATTTTATTGCGAAGATATTCCGTTGCATTTGCAAGGGATTGGCTACTAGACTTTTCCCCCGCAATTGCTTTTAAATTGATGGGAGGGTCTACATAAACCCGTATGGGGCGAAATAGCTTGTACCCACCTTTGATATACACAGGAATCACCGGAACATCAGCACGAATGGCCATCAATGCAGTGCCTTGATTAAATGGCAGTATACTACCATCAGTAGACCGCGTTCCTTCTGGGAAAATACCCAGCATCTTGCCTTCTTTCAAAGCTGCCAATGCGGTCTTTATTGCGGCTAAATCGCCTTTTCCACGTGCAATTGAAATAGTATGCAGGTGACGCAAAAAAAAACGCGAAACTTTACTTTGGTACAATTCTTCCTTTGCCAGAAAGCACACGGGTTTGTGCTTCACAATAAAGCCCAATATAATGGCATCCCAGTTGGAAATGTGGTGGGAAATAATCACGCTGCCCGCAGTGGGAATTTTTAAATTCTCCTTGCCAATCACACGAATAAAAAAAATAGGCATCAGTACAAGATTGGCCAGAAACCGTAAAAAAGCGTAAAACATTCACTTCTCTCCTGTAATAATGCCAACAATATGCAGAATTACCTGCTCTTTGCTCATAGCGGTGGTGTCTACAAATATAGCATCTTCCGCTTGCTTTAGCGGTGCGAATTTTCGGGAAGAATCATTTTTATCTCGTGCTATTATTTCCGCCTCTATGCTATCTATATTGGCATTTGGGTCAGTTTCTTTCAATTCCAAATACCTGCGTTTGGCACGTTCTCTTGCGCTTGCAGTCAGAAAAAACTTGTAATCTGCATGGGGCAGCACATAGGTACCAATGTCTCTACCATCCATTACAATGTTATATGTTTCAGATACACCACGTTGAATTTCCACCAGCTTTATGCGCACTTCGGGAATCACCGCAATATCACTTGCACCACGGGAAATTTGTGGTGTTCGTATATGCGCTGTTACATCTTTACCATTTACCAGAACACTCTGCACGCCATCCTTGTACTCAATTTGCATTTCCATATGGGGTAGGTGCCCCACTACCAACTGTGCATTTGCAGGGTCTATCCCCTGTTCTATCATATAAAATGCGGCTGCGCGGTACATTGCGCCTGTATCCAAATAGTTGTAGCCCAGCTTCTTTGCAACGGCCTTGGCCACAGTGCTTTTCCCTGCTCCTGCAGGGCCGTCTATTGCAATTTCTTTCATCGCGGTTACCTATCTCTTTCCAGCAGCCATGTTGCAAGTTCTACCAGGGGCTGCGCGTTGGCGCCAAATACAGCCACGCTGTCTGCTGCTTCCTGTGCTTTTTCGGTGGCTATTTTCATTGAGCCATCCACCCCGTATAGTGTGGGATAGGTAAATTTTTTAGATTTTTGATCTTTCCCAATAGATTTGCCCAGTACCTTTTCGCTACCCGTAACATCCAATATATCATCCACAATTTGAAAAACCAATCCTGTGCTATAGCCATAGGTAGCCAGTGCATCCACTTGTGCATCGCTGGGATTACATAGTAGCAAACCAGAAACCAATGAAGATTTTATCAAATCCCCGGTTTTATGCCTATGGGTATAGTCCAGCTCTGCAGCAGTTAATATCTGCCCTTCATTTTCAATATCAGCGCATTGGCCATTTATCATTCCTCCCACACCCGCACCGGTTGCAACTTCACGCATTGCTCTTACATGTGCAGCCATATTGTGTGGATAGTTCAGAGCATTTTGCAACATAATTTCAAAAGCATAGTTCAACAACCCATCTCCTGCCAAAATTGCAAAAGCTTCTCCAAACATAATATGGTTGGTGGGCTTGCCACGCCGCAGCTCATCATTGTCCATAGCTGGCAAATCGTCATGTATCAGCGAATATGTATGTATCAGCTCCAAGGCGCAGGCTACATCCAGCGTTTCGTCCATATTTCCACCCAGCAGTGCATTTCCCAAAATGTTCAGAGTGGGTCGGAAACGCTTGCCCCCTGCATTTACACTGTAATACATAGAATCCCTTAGTGTAGGATGAATGTGTTCCAGCAAAAACAATTCTTTTAGACGTGTGTTAATTGCAGGTGTATAACGGTTTAATAGTTCAGTCATAGCTTAGTCCTCAATTTCTGTTGTATCAATCACTTCAATTTCACTTTCGTACTGGTTTAACAGCTTTTCGGCTTGTGCCGCCGCTTGGGAGCCTTGTTTATATAGTTCCACAGCCTCTTTCAGTTTTAAATCGCCACTTTCCAGTTGTACAGTAATTGACTTTAGTTCTTCAATGTATGTTTCAACATCCTTGCTCATTCAGTTTCCTCCACTCTGGCATGAATGCTGCCATCCGAAAAACGCACTTCCAACATATCCCCTGCCATCAATCCAGATGCCTTTTTTACCATAAATCCATTTTTTGTTACAACAGAATAGCCTTGTTGGAAAATATGCTCCGGGTTCAATCCATCCAGCTTTGTTTTACCTATAGTATAGCGTAAAAGACTTTTGTTATAAAGCTGATTCATAGAATCTTTCATTTGTTGCCTGTAACCATAAAGCTGCCTACGCGCAGTTTCCAAAGTAAGCAACAGTGCCCCTTTAGAAACTTTTTTCAGCTCGTATTCCAACAAATATTTACGTTGCACGATCAACTGCTGCAGGTTATGGCGCAATGCAGCCTTCATGGTATGAATTCGCTCCAGCACATCCGTTTTTACTGGCACTGCCAGCTCTGCCGCAGCAGATGGAGTGGGTGCACGCAAATCTGCTGCCATATCACAAAGGGAATAGTCGCTCTCGTGACCCACTGCACTGATTACCGGAATATTGGAATGGTATACTTCCATCACCACGCGTTCATCATTGAATGCAAACAAATCTTCCGCTGCACCACCCCCACGGCCCACTATCAACACATCCACATCTGTACTTTCGTTAAAATACTGTATGCCCGCTGCAATTTCTGCCGGAGCAGCCGCACCCTGCACCTTCACAGGGTACAGAACCAGTTTTACAATAGGGTTTCTGCGCCGCACTATGTTTATAATATCCTGTAATGCTGCCCCTTCTTTTGAGGTTACAATGCCAATTTTCTTGGGATAGGTGGGTACTTTTTGTTTATGTTCCTCGCTGAAAATACCCTTTTGCTCCAGCCGCTCTTTCAGTAAATTAAATTGCGCATACAGCTCGCCAAGCCCCGTAAGCTGAACGCTTTGCACTGCTATGCGAAATTTACCATTCTTTCTGTAAATGGAAATATCGCCATTCAGAAGCACAGCCTGTCCTTCGGCAATCATATCAGCATAGCCACTCTGCTCAAACTCAAACAGCATACAATCCACAGAGGCCTGCCCATCCGACAGCACAAAATAGGCGGTATTGTGCCGTATTGTCAGGTCTCCAATCTCGCCCTGTACCCAGATCTCCTCCAAAAAGGGATCGTGGTATAGTTTGTCCGAAACATAGGTATTTAATTGAAAAACACTAAGAACAAAATGTTCCATATTTATATTATCCAAACAGTTCTGCCGCATCCACTGTGTTTTCTAGCAACATAGTAATGGTCATAGGGCCTACGCCACCCGGCACAGGCGTAATAGCACCTGCAATTTCTGCCACTTCATCAAACTTCACATCGCCTTTTAGCTTGCCATCCACGCGGGAGGTTCCCACATCTATTACAACAGCGCCCGGTTTCACAAAATCTGCGGTTACAAACTCTGGCCTGCCTATGGCAGCAACCAGTATATCTGCATTGCGGCAAACACCTGGCAAATCTTTGGTGCGGGAGTGGCAAATGGTTACAGTGGCATTCTCGTTCAACAGCAATATAGAAACAGGCTTGCCCACTATGTTGCTACGGCCAATCACCACTGCATTTTTACCAGAAAGATCTGGGCAAGCTTTTTTGATCAATTTTACAATGCCCTTTGGTGTACATGCAACCAATCCAGGAAGCCCTGTAAACAAGCTTCCCGCATTCATCACATGGAAACCATCCACATCCTTCTGTGGGTTAATACGCTTCAACACCTCGGCCTCATCAATTTGCTTGGGAAGGGGCAGCTGCACAAGCAAACCGTGGATTTTAGGATTGACATTGTACTGATCTATCAAAGCCAACAGCTCTTCTTGGGTTGTTTGCTCTGGAAGGCGCATCACTTCCGAATAAAGTCCCACTTCATTGCAAGCTTTTTCTTTGTTATTCACATAAATGCTGGAAGCAGGATCCTCCCCCACCAAAACAACTGCCAAGCCCGGTGTAAAGCCTTTATTTTCCTTCAGCTGTGCCACGCGCGCCTTTAGTTCTTCCCTAATTTCTGTTGAAAGTTCTTTCCCACTTATGATTTGTGCCGACATATTGCGTACCTCCCAATTTTTTATACTGTGATACAAATTCCGGTTCAAAACTAGGTTTTAGCTTTAAATGCAGGAATCAGTAGTATACTCCACTGCATATTGTACATGATTTAGCTGTTTTGGGGAAGCAAAAAATACCACTTCAAAACGGAAGTGGTATTATTAGACGGTTTATCCTGAAGTTAGGCCTCATTTACCTCGCCTTTTAAGTAGCCACCCAATAGGCCGTTGATATATTTATATGATTTATCTGCAGAATATTTTTTTGCCAGTTCCACAGCCTCGTTTATAGAAACTTTGGACGGAATATTCATATAGCGCATCTCAAATAAGGCCAAACGCAAGATAGCAAGATCTACTTTGGATATACGTTCTATACGCCAAGAATGAGAGTTGAGGGAAATAATGCTATCCAGCTCATCTTGTTTGGAAGTGAATTCGCTATACACCTGATTTACATATGTAATGTCGTCCCCTTCTAGGTTTAATTCATAAATATCAGAATAGGCTTCCTCTTTTTCCAGGGGATTGATTAACTCCCCTGTTATGCTGTATTCATACAGCAATTTCATAGCACATTCCCTTGCGTTTTTTCTGCTCATTCAGTGGCTCCCCTAAGACTTGTTTCTTTTAAATAGTGTGGTAAAAAATGCAACAATAGCCGCACGAATATCCGGGCGCGAACCAATTAGAGCCCCAACTCCCACACATACAATAATTAGAAGGGTTGCCCAAAAACCTATAGATAGAAATAGTATGGCAATGGCAAGCCCTATTGTTAGACCCCAAAACAGCCCCCTGTTGGAGGCATACCATATGGGAAACTTATTCAATAATTCCTTCATAATGCCACCTTCTTTACGCTATCTGTGCTGGCTTTATCTTGTCATCCAGTCCCATCACTGTAATTTTATTTTTGCGCACCGTAATACCAGTGTGTCCTTGTATGCTTTCTATCAATCCGCTTTGCAAAGATTTTGTTAGCGCAGGAATATCCGTATCTGGTTTTACTGCAACTTCTAAATTAATATCTATCGTATCTGTGTTGGAAATAACCGCAATATGCATGCCTTTGATATCTTCAAAATCACGTACATATTTCTCTACCAGTTCTTCAATCGCTTTTACAGTAATTACAATGCTTCCATTTTCAAACTCTGCAATTTTAGCAGTTTTGGGGTTTTCCTTTTTCATTCCGAAGAACAACAAAGCTATCCCAACCACCACCAAAACAATAAAGATTGCAGCGTAAAGGAATTTAAACCAAAATGTACCATTACTTATGGTGTTTGTTGTATCTGTTAAATATGCCGTGTTTACCAAGCCAAATAGAGTAGCCAATAAAAATAGGCAAAACAACACCATAACCAGAATGTAAATTGTAAAGACTACCCTTGTTCCTACTTTCATCTTCATAGAATTATCCTCCCGCAGAATTGTAAACCAACGTACTAGCCACCCAAACTTCCTGTATTCATCAAACAAACTAGAACGTGCAGATACCAGCTAGGCGTATACGTCAACACAAGAAAGCAGATATACCCGATCAGATGATCGGGTATATCATAGTAAAATACCGTATTGTTTATTTCACCCTTGGTGGTTCTTCTTCCACTGCCTTAGGCTTCGCTTTTACGATAGCTTGGGGCATCTGTTGCTCTTTTATTTTTATACCCTGTACGTTTATATTTACTTCTACAACTTTCAATCCAGTCATTGTTTCTATCGCTTTCATAACACTTGTTTGAATGTTATCTGCAACTTCCGGAATGGGAGTGCCGTAATCTACAACAAGAGCGATATCCACAGCCACTTCCTCGGAACCCACTTCTACTTTAATACCCTTAGTCAGATTTTTTCTTCCCAACAGCTCTGCAAAACCATCTACAAAGCCACCGCTCATGCCAGCTACCCCCGGAATGTCTATTGCAGCTAAACCTGCAATGGTAGCAATTACCTCACTTGCAAAAGTGATAGTACCGTTGCTCTCTTTTTTAATTGCATTGTCTTTGGATGTGGTCAAACTTGTCTCTGCCATAATGGTCGCCTCCAAAAATTTTTTAGTTGTTTGTTAGTTGGTTATATTTATATTGATTATAAATAACTATATTAATAATATAAACACCTTGTTCTACTCCATAACATGTTGGCTATAATATTACACCCGCTCCATATAATCACCGGTTCTGGTATCAATACGAATCATATCGCCTTTTTCTATAAACAGTGGCACCATTACTTTTGCGCCTGTTTCTGTTATGGCAGGTTTGTTTCCTGCTGTTGCCGTATCTCCCTTGAAGCCGGGGTCTGTTTCGGTAATTTCCATTTCTACAAAGTTTGGCGGATCTACAGAAAATGGCTCGCCCTTAAAAAACTTTATGGTTACATTCATGTTTTCCTTCATGTAAGGAAGCGCATCTTCCACCATACCCAAGTTCAGAGGCAGTTGCTCGTAAGACTCGGTATCCATAAAATGATAAAGTTCTCCATCGGAATACAAATATTGCATCTCTTTTCTATCCACATGTGCCTTGGGAAATTTATCCGAAGGATTGAATGTTTTTTCCAATACATTGCCCTGTATTACGTTCTTTATTTTTGTGCGCACAAATGCTGCACCTTTGCCCGGTTTAACATGCTGAAAATCCACAATAACCCAAACGCTACCATCTATTTCCACTGTCATGCCTTTTCTAAACTCTCCGGCTGAAACCATAAACTACCTACCTCCAAAATCTACTGTATCAAATTTAATTCTTTAGAAAACCCATACAGGTTACCCCTGCCCGCAATGCACATATCTTCTATGCGCACACCACCCATACCGGGTATGTATATGCCGGGTTCTATTGTATATACCATATTGGGTTCAAGCAACTCATCAGAACGTGGGTTTAGCACTGGAAGTTCGTGAATTTGCAAACCAACACCATGCCCTGTTCCATGCTGATAGTAGCTGCCATAGCCTTTCTTTTCTATCACAGAACGTGCAGCCATATCTATATTTTTTGTGCTCATTCCCACACATGCCACATCCAAAGCGGCCTGCTGTGCTTGTCTTACTATATCATATATGCTTTTCTGCTTCGCGTCAACATCTCCAATGCCAAAAGTACGTGTAATATCCGAACAATATCCCTGATATTTGCAACCAAAATCCAATGTTAAAAAGTCGCCTGGCTGCAATTTATAATCTGTTACAGTGGCATGCGGTAGTGCACTGTTTTTGCCTGCTGCTACAATAGGCGTAAAGGCAGAATCCATACCTTGTTTATTGATGCAATAAAGCAGCTCTGCCCGCAGATCCAGTTCACTCATGCCAATTCGAATTATTTTTTGCAACTCTTTCAGTACAATCTCATTGCCAGCTGCAGCCTTTTCAATTTTTTCCAGTTCGGCTGGCGTTTTTATAGCGCGCATTTTCAATAGCTGTGGAGAAATATCCAATAACACAAGATCGCCAAACACCTTTTGGAACTCTTCCAAAAGAGCTACTGTCACATTTTCTTTTTCGATGGCAAGGCGTTTTACATTGCTGGCAACCAGTAATTTGTTTATTGCGGAAAGTCTCTCTGGCGCACCGGTGGTAATAATTTGCACATTTTTATCAAGGTCTTTTTCCGCCTGCTGTGTATAACGAGAATCTGTAAAAAAATAAGATTGATTGCCTATAGACAAAAACTCGGAACTATCCCCAGTAAATCCTGTGGTGTATGCTACATTTACTTCCGAGGTAAGTAAATACCCGTCGGCAATATCCAGTTTTACAATATTTCCATTTTTCTTATTCATACAATATTTGCCTCGTACATTTGCTTTAGCTTCAACGCATCCAAGGCTTGCGTATTTTTGGACTCACATATAATCACGGGTGTTAAAGCGCGCTCTGCCAAAAGCTCTGCCAGTGGTTCGAAAAAGGGGCCATATGTTGTATCTTCCAACGTTAAATGTACCTTTTCTCCCATAGCTGTATATTCTATTTGTGAAAAATGAACATGAAAGTTTTGATACTTTTCCTCCCCCACGCCATTTTTCAGCGCATCCAGTATGGCGGCATAGTCCGCTTTGGTTTTTATACCGCCCTGTGTACGCGCATTCAAATGCCCAAAATCAATTGCAGGATACACCATGTCATCCAAGCTGCATAGCTCAATGATTTCCTCCAGTGTGCCTATCTGATTTACCTTGCCCATTGTTTCTGCACAGTATTTTAAATGGGAAAATCCCTCACGCTTCATTTCCACAATGATATTTTCCAAATTCTTTTTTATGTTGGAGAAGGCAAATCCTCTTGCCAGCTTGCCTGGCGAGCCGGGGTGAAACACCACCCTGCCTATGCCCATATAGCTTCCGGCAGTGCTGCTTTCCAAAAAGTAAGCCAAGTTTTTTTCAAATGCATCATTGGCCAAATTAATATAATAAGGCGCATGCACACTCATTTGTATGCCATACCGTTCTGCTTCCTCACGTATCTTTGCGCCAGTTTCTTCTTTCAGCTTTGCGCCTCTGCCAAACGAATATTCAAAGGCATTCAGCCCCAAGCCATACAGCCATTTAGGTGCTTCGTATGTATGTTTGTGCCCATTATCATAAAATGCTTCGGAATTTCCAGCAGGGCCAAATCGTATCTTATTCAACTATCGTGCCTCCTTAAAATGTCGCCCTTAGAAAGGGTGAAAGGGCAGTTTATCACCAATTGCTGCTGTGCATGTGGCGCACTTTGTTGCAAATTCCCTTCACTGTTTTCTATATGATCCACCGTAAAACTTGCGCCCTGTAAATGGGGAGACAGAACCTCCAAGCTTTCGCCTACGCTAAATTTATTGCGTTGCTCCACTGTAATAAAACCTGGCTCTGCGCTTCCTGTTACTTTTGCACAAAATGTATATTTACGCAAATCCATATCCCTGGCGATGTCCTGCGCTTCCTCTTTGGGATTGCCAAAAAAGAACCCCGTGGTAAAGCCTCGTGTTGCAGAATTGGCCAGTTCGTCCTTTAGCGCAGTGTCGAACACATAACTTTTGCCCTGCTTCACATAGCTGTCTATCGCCCTGCGGTAGGTGCTAATAACAGAAGCAACATAGTATGCCGATTTCATGCGCCCCTCCACCTTAAACGAAGTGATTCCTGCATCTACCATTGCGGGAATGTGCTCTATCATCATCAAATCTTTGGAATTTAAAATATAAGTGCCCCGCTCATCTTCCGATATTTGGAAATACTCTCCCTCGTAGCCTTGCTCATGCAGGTAATACTCCCAACGGCAAGGCTGTGCGCATTCTCCCCTGTTGCCACTTCTGCCGGTAAGTGCCGTGCTAAGAAGGCATCTTCCCGAGTGGGCAATGCACATAGCGCCATGCACAAACGCCTCTATCTCTAGGTTCTCGGGTGTTTTACGCCGTATTTCGGCAATGTCATGCAATGTAGCCTCGCGTGACATCACAATACGCTTTACGCCTTGCGCATGCCAAAAGGATGCTGAAAAATAATTTGTGGTATTCGCCTGCGTGCTTAAATGCAGTTGCAAATTGATGGCATTTTGCTGTACTGTGTATAGCACGGCAGGGTCTGAAAAGATGGCCGCATCTACCCCAATCTCCGAAAGAAAGGAAAGATAGAGCCCCAGTGCTTCCACTTCGTTGTTAAAAAGAACAGCGTTTACCGTAACATAAAGCTTTTTACCCATCGCATGCACATATTGCACCACCTCTGCCAATTCTTCATTGCTAAAGTTGTTGGCAAAGGCTCGCAGGCCAAAGTTTTTTCCTGCCACATAAATTGCATCTGCTCCAAAATACAATGCTGTTTTTAAGCATTCCCAGTTTCCGGCTGGTGCCAATAGCTCAACCTTGTGCATTGGCTTCACGCGCTTTCTTACTATCGTAGGCACTCCACATCGGCTTGTATTTGGCCACTGCTTCGTTGTGTGCTTCCAGATCTTTGTTAAATTCCAAATATAATTTACCGTCTTTATCTGGGCTTGGGTCT
>CAZQBV010000076.1:0-14412 GCA_964592125.1 uncultured Christensenella sp. | reverse complement strand
CTGAGCTATGCTCCCACACAAAGCCGTTTTCGAGAGTGCTTGTATATTCTATAATATTTATTGGCATGTGTCAATGCTATTTTTGAATATTTTTTTTACACTTTGTAAAACGGCGGATAGCACGCTTGATAGAGGGTTGGCAGGAAGAACTTTCTATTCTTCGGGTAGTTTTCCCATCAGCTTTTCATACATTTCGTCGCCTACACAATCGCGGGCATATTGGCACCACTTGATGCAGGACATAATGTTGTTGTAAGCTACGAATCCACAACATTTGCAGGGCTGGGTAACATCTGTGGAAAACAACTCTATTTCCTCGCCACACTGGGGGCATATTTTCACATCCAATGTGGGGGTACCCTTTATATTTGCTGCACCGGGACAATTAAAATCTGCCATATCTGTTTCTCCTTGTTTGGTTATCGATAGGATTTTCGGTATATTTCCTCACAGGCTTCTTCGGAAGTGATGCAGGGATCTACTTCGAACATGCCGCCCATAGTATAGCGAGCATTTTTTGAAAATTTATGCATCTCGTTTTCTTGTATGCCATAATCAGACATCTTTAAAGTATCTACGCCACAAGCTGCCTGTAAATCTACAAGTGTCTTTACAAAGTCCATAGGCGTTCTGGCGTTTTTGTGCCCCAGACAAACAGCCATATCAATAAGCCGTTGGTCGCAAGTGCCGCTTTGAGCAAGAAAAGTGAAATATTCCTTGCTAAGTAACACTAGGCCTGCGCCGTGGGGCAAGCTGGGATAGTATGCACTGAGAGCATGCTCTAACGCATGTTGGGAAATGCAGCCCGCGGTGGATTGTACGAATGCAGCCATTAAGTTGGCTAGCATCATCTCTTCACGCGCTTTCATATTGCTGCCATCCTTGATTGCGGCGGGTAAGAATTCGCCAACTAGGCTAATGCCCTTTAGACTGTACATATCGCTGATGGGTGTGGTGTGGGCATGTAGGTAGCTTTCCGCACAATGAAAGAAAACATCAAACCCCTGAAAGGCCGTTAGTTGTGGCGGTACACTTACGGTTAATTCTGCATCCATCACTGCCAATGTGGGAAAGGTCTTTTCGTATCCATAGCCAATCTTCTCGTTTTTTTCTTCGTTGGTTACTACAGTCCATGGATCAGACTCTGTACCTGTACCTGCAGTCATACAAATTGCCACTATGGGTAGAGGATCGTGAGAGATGGCCATGCCTTTGCCGCTTCCGGAAGGAATATAGTCCCAATAATCGCCATCGTTTACAGCCATGATGGCAATGGCTTTTGCTGCGTCTATACTGCTGCCGCCACCAAGACCAAGTATAAAGTCACAACCAGTTTGCCTAGCAAGTGCCGCGCCCTCCATTACATTTTCCTTGGTGGGATTGGGTTGGATTTTTTCGAATGTTTCATAGCCAACACCTGCAAGTTTCAGTTGTTCTTCCACACGCGCAAGATAGCCAAACTTTCTTGCAGATTGACCAGCCGACATTACGATGAAGGCTTTTTTTCCGGGAAGGGATTGCTGATGAAGTTGGCTTAGCTGCCCCAGACCAAACAACACCTTTGTGGGAATGTAATATTGGAATACCATAATGTGCCTCCTAGTAATTGATTTTAGAATAAATTATTTTAGCAGTCTGTTGTTTTTAGAACAGACCTTCAATATTTCCACTTTCGTTTATGTTGATTTGCATAGCGGCAGGAGCCTTGGGCAGCCCCGGCATCCGCATAATATCTCCACACAATACCACAATAAAGCCTGCACCGGAATTCAGCCTTACATCCCTTACGGTGAAAGCATAGCCTTGTGGAGAGCCCAATTTCTGTGGGTCGTCGGAGAAAGAATATTGTGTTTTTGCAATGCACACCGGTAAATTGCCATACCCCTGCTTTTCAAGCAAAGTAATTTTTTTATCTGCAATGCTGCTGAAATCCACTCGTTCCGCACCATACACTTTTTGCGCCAATTCCGATATTTTCGTATGGATGGGTTGCGCATAATCGTATGGATGAGAGGGTAGCGTGTGGCTGGATAAAGCTGCCTGCACGGTGGTGGCCAGTTCCACAGCGCCAGCACCGCCCTCTTCCCAGGAATTGCATACGGCGCAAGCTGCGCCCATACTTTCTAAATGTTGTTTTAGCAAATCAATTTCCTGCGGTGAATCTGTAACAAATCGGTTGATTGCTACAACCACGTTTAAGCCATATATGTTTTTTAGGTTTTGTATGTGCCTGTCTAAATTGGCAAAGCCCTTTTCCAAAGCCTCACTATTGGGCTGGTTTAAGTTTTCTTTTTTTACACCGCCATGGTATTTTAGTGCGCGAAGTGTAGCAACCAAAACCACTGCATTTGGCCATATATCTGCATTGCGACATTTGATATCTAAAAACTTTTCTGCACCCAAATCTGCGCCGAAGCCAGCTTCTGTAACAGTGTAGTCGGCAAGGCACATGGCCATGTGCGTAGCAATAATGCTGTTGCAGCCGTGCGCAATATTTGCAAAGGGACCGCCATGCATAAGTACGGGCGTATGTTCCAGTGTTTGCACCAGATTGGGCATAAGAGCATCTTTAAGCAACACAGCCATTGCACCGCCCGCATTTAAATCACCTGCCAAAACAGGATCACCGCTTCTATTGTACCCAATGGTGATGTTGTTTAGGCGTTGCTTTAGGTCGCTTAGGCTGCCTGCCATGCACAGTATGGCCATCACTTCGCTGGCGGCGGTAATGTCGAAGCCGTCTTCGCGCGGCACGCCATCCACAGCTTTGCCTAAACCACAAACAATATTGCGCAATTGGCGGTCGTTAATATCCATACAGCGCCGCATGGTAATGTTGTTGATATTGATATTTAACTCGTTGCCGTGCTGTATGTGATTGTCTATGAGGGCGCAAAGCAGGTTGTTTGCAGAGGTAATGGCATGCAGATCCCCGGTGAAATGTAAATTAATATCTGTCATGGGAATTACTTGCGAATGTCCGCCGCCTGCAGCACCGCCTTTGATACCGAAAACTGGCCCCAAAGAAGGCTCGCGCAGTGCCAGTGCTGTATTCAACCCAATTTTGCGCATACCATCCGCAAGCCCAATGGAAACTGTGGTTTTGCCCTCGCCAGCGGGTGTAGGCGTCATAGCGGTAACCAATATGAGCTTGCCTTTCGGTTTGTTTTTGTTTTCAGCAAGTACAGAAAGTGAGACCTTGGCTTTGTCTTTGCCATATGGCAATAAATCGTCTTCGCCAATATGGAGTGTTTTGGCAATTAGATCAATCTTCTTTGGCTCTACAGCCTGTGCAATTTTTAAATCTGTATTCATAAGCTCTCCTGTGAAATGTAATAACACAATATATGTGGCTTTATCCCATAACAGCCGAAACACCATAATAATATGCACGAAAAGTGACTTGGCCACTATGAAATACTTTACTAAAGGTATACCAGCTATTATAATACATATAGTATGCAAAGGCAAAATAGTTTACACGATTTATATCTAGAAAATAACGCAGAAGAATGCCGAAAAGAACTTGGCTTTTTTTTGGTGGATGGCAAATACTATGGGGGTGACCAAAACTGGCACAGCCATATGATGATGAACCGGGGCGGGTGCAGCGCGGTTACCGCTTGTGAAACCTGCATTTATTTGGCAAAAAGTAACAGCCGCCTGCGGGCACTGTATCCATACGACCCGCAAAATGTAACGAAACAGGATTTTTTGCGTTTTTTCGAATTGATGTTTCGATATGTTTATCCGGGCATAGGTGGGCTTACCAGTATCAAAAAGTTTTCCCGTATGTTGGGTAAATACATAGCAACCACTGGGGTGGATGTGGATATAGCTTGCTTGGCTGGCAATGAGCCGTATACTAAGGCAGGGCAGTTTGTGAAAGAGGCCATTGATGCGCAGCTGCCTGTGATGTACCTGTTGCTGTTGCACAGCGATAAAAAATACTATGAATATGAGTGGCATTGGTTTACATTAACTGGTTATGAACAAAGTGCCTGTGGCTTGCAGGTGGATTTTGCAACATGGGGCAAAAAACATCGCTTTGCATTGCCCGAGATGTGGAAAACCAACAAGATACAACGCGGTGGCATGGTGTGTATCAAACCGTAAAACATTGCGTTTCTGCTGATAAATTTTGTTGCGAGTGTCTAAGCAGCATGCCGGACAAAATGCTTTACATATAAATAGAACTTTACTATAATGAATAAATTGCAATATAGATGGTATTTGAAAGGAACAAGAATGAAAAAAACGTTTGGAATAATAATTGTTGTAATGATGTGTGTGGTGTTATTATCGGGATGCGGAGGTACGCCAGCACTGAATAGGCCGCAGCCCGCTGAAGGAGCAAAAACTTTTGCTGTGGAAGGAAGCTGCGAAGCGGTGCTGAACGGCAACACACTTACAGTTTCGGGAACGACGAACTTGATGGATGGCACCAATGGGGTAATAACCGTTCTGAACTCGAACGGCACAAGGGCAGCCCAAGAAAAATTTACAAAGCAAGGCGATTCTATAAGCCATGATTTTTTAGTGGGGGAAGAATGGGGCGATGTGGTGTATGGATTTATTGCATTTGATACCCAAAATGCAGATAAGCAACCTGCGGAAGTGACAGATGTGTATGGCAAAAAATTTGAAAACCTGACAGGCTCTGAGGAGAATATCATTTGGAATACAAAGGGCATTATAGCGATATTTCAAAGTGAGGCAGTAACAATTAGAGAATCTGTTTCTACAACGGAACCAACATAAGGGTATGTGCTGTAAAATAGGCTGAAGGGTAGGAAAAAAACCTGCCTTACTATATGAGAGGGGTATATGCAATGGACAACCAGATTGTGGAAATAGCCGAGCGGATTCGGGTGCTGAGGGAAATTGAAGATGTAACATTGGAAGAGATGGCGGCGCAAACAGGCAAGACTGTAGAGGAATATGCTGCCTATGAAAATGGAGAAAAGGACTTTTCGTTCAGCTTTCTGTTTACGGTTGCAAATAAATTCGGCATTGATATTACAGAACTGCTGACGGGTGAGAACGCACGCCTGAAAAAGTTTGCATTTGTGAAGGCGGGACAGGGACTGAAAATGGAACGCCGAAAGGCATATAAATACCAGCATTTGGCAGCCATTTTTAAAGATAGGGAAATGGAGCCTTTTTTGGTTACGGTGGAACCCAAGGATACCGAGGCCATACAAAAACATGCGCATGAGGGTCAAGAGCTTAACTATATGGTGGATGGTAGCATGACCATGTTTATTGGCGATTCCGAAATAAAAATGACTGCTGGAGATACCATTTACTTTGATGCCAGCACACCGCATGCTATGCGAGCGGAGGGTGGACAACCCTGTAAATTTTTAGCAATTATATCAAATCAGCTGTGAGGGTAATTAACTATGCCAATATTTGAAAAATACTGTACAACAGGATTTACGAGCTATGAAGATTTTTATGAAAACTTTGAAATAAAGGTACCGGAAAATTTCAACTTTGCGTACGATGTGGTGGATGTGCTGGCAAAAGAAAAGCCAAACAAACGTGCCTTGCTATGGGTGAATGATCATGATGGCAGGAAAGAGCTTACGTTTCAGGAAATAAGCGAGCTTTCCAATCAGGCGGCCAATATGTTGAAAGCAGAAGGCATAGCAAAGGGCGACAAAGTGATGCTGATTTTGAAGCGTCACTATGAATTTTGGATTGCGCTGATGGCATTGCATAAGATTGGCGCTGTGGGTATACCCGCAACACACCTTTTGACAAAGAAAGACATTGAATACCGCAACAATGCGGCGGATGTGAAAATGATACTTGCCACCAGCGACGACACCTTGAAGGAACAGGTGGAAGAAGCCGAAGCGTCTTCGCCAACTTTGGAAAAGAAGATATTGCTAGGGGAAAAACGCCCAGGGTGGAAAGAGTTTTGGGAAGAGATGGGCAAATACGGCACGGAGTGGAAACGCCCTACAGGCGATGAAGCGACACAGAATGACGACATAATGTTGCTGTATTTTACATCCGGAACCACAGGAATGCCAAAGATGGTGGCACACAACTATTTGTACCCGTTGGCACACATTGTAACGGCTGTATATTGGCACAATGCAGACCCCGAAGGCCTTCACCTAACCATTGCAGATACAGGCTGGGCAAAGAGCGCGTGGGGCAAGCTGTATGGCCAGTGGCTGGCGGAGACCTGTGTGTTTGTATATGATATGGACAAGTTTGATGCGGGTAAAACACTGCAAAAAATAGCGGAAAACAAGGTGACTACATTTTGTGCGCCGCCCACCATGTACCGCTACTTTATAAAAGAAGATATGAGTAAATACGATCTTTCGCATTTGGCCTATACCACAATAGCGGGAGAGCCTTTGAATCCAGAGGTGTACCACCAATTTCAAGCTATGACTGGCCATAAACTGATGGAAATTTACGGACAGACAGAGATGGTGGTTATGATAGGGAACTTCCTGTGGATGGAGCCTCGGCCTGGCTCTATGGGCAAGCCAAACCCAATGTTTGATGTGGACTTGGTAAATGAACACGGGCAGCCTTGTGCCCCTGGCGAAACAGGCGAAATTGTGATACGTACAGACAAGGGCATCCCTGTGGGGCTGTTTTTGGGCTACTATAGGGATGAAGAGCGTACATCCAATACATGGAACAATCATATGTACCATTCGGGAGATGTGGCATGGCGTGATGAAGATGGCTATTACTGGTATGTGGGAAGAACAGATGATGTAATAAAATCTTCCGGATACCGCATTGGGCCATTTGAGGTGGAAAGTGCGCTGATGGAGCATCCGGCTGTTCTGGAAACGGCAATCACTGGAGTGCCGCATGAAGAACGTGGCGCTATTGTAAAGGCAACGGTGGTTCTGGCAAAGGGCTATCAGCCTTCTGAAGAATTGAAAAAAGAACTACAAAACCATGTGAAAAAGACAACGGCACCCTACAAATACCCGCGTGTGATTGAATTTGTGGAAGAAATGCCCAAAACAATTAGTGGAAAGATTCGCAGGGTGGAACTGAGAGAACAGGACGAGAAAAAAATGGCAAAGGGAACTAAAATGGAGGAGACAAAGTGATGGAACAGGAACAAAAGAAAGAACGTTTGCTTGCCCACCATGTTGTAAGTATTGTGGGTATAGTAGTATCTTTGATATTTTTGATTAGCTTTGTAAGCGCAATTGTAATGGACTCTGTAAATGCTGGAATGGCCATGCCTTTTGGCAATGCAATGTTGCAGTTCTTTCAAAGCAATGGCTTCAACGTTTTGTTGATAATGATTTTGCTGGTGGGGTTGTTTGTAGCAAAAAAGAGCCGGGCGTTGCTTGCTAAAACGTTGATGTGGGGAATACTGTTGCTTACCACGCTGTATCTTTCAGCATTTTTTACGTACTTGGTGTACTTGCCACAAATGCCATTTGCGCAGGGGGTAGACTTTTTTGCCCAATATACGCCTTCACTATGTGCTATTGTAGCCTTGGTGGCACTGCTTTCCAACTGGCAGGAACCAAACAAAAGCAAGGTGCACAAGATTGCCTTGGTTTGTTCTGTGATATCCGTATTGTTTACGGCATATTTTATACTTCGCATTCTAGCAGTGAATTACGATGCGCAAATACAGGCGCTGGCAGTGGGGCTTTGCGGTATATTGGCGATTATGGCAGTAAGCTTGTTGGTGTGCACTATAACAAAATCTCGCATGACATTTGACAGAATTGTGTATGCTATGACAGAGGAAGAAGCACTACTGGTGGAACTGGCAGAAGATGGCGCGGAAGCAGCAGTGCATGAGTTTGAAGAAAAACTTCATAGCAAAACAGACACTTCCAAAGCGGATGCTTTTATTGAGGAAATGATTTCTGTAGATATTGTAGAAGAAGCGGTGGAAGAAGATAAAACAGTAGAGACCCTTGTGCAGGAGATGGAAACTGCGGCAGAAGAACTGGCGACCGAAATAGAGAAATTGACTGACGAGCCGGGCAAGGAATAATATGCGCCTGCTCTGCGTAGAAGTAATATGAGGAAGTAATAGGAGGAGCGTAATCATTTCGCTCCTTTTTGCGCACTGTTGCTAGGCTGTGTAGGTATTTGTTTTCGCGTAATGCATAAAGTGATGGCGATAGTTTGCGATGGATGTAATAGAACGGGCTTTCAACGTTTGAAAACACAGTAGATACAAGTAGAACTAGTAGGATGTGTAGATGGCATTTTTTTCGGATGAGTGGATTCATGATCTGCTACAAAAAGTGAATATTGCTGATCTTGTGGGAGAGTATGTCTCGCTACAGAACAAATCTGGGCGGTGGTGGGCTTGCTGCCCTTTCCACAATGAAAAAACTCCTTCCTTTTCTGTGAATACGGACAAGGGTTTTTTCCATTGTTTTGGCTGCGGCAAGGGCGGTAATGCCATACATTTTGTGATGGAGCAAGAAAAGATGACCTTTCCTGAGGCGTGTACCTACCTTGCGGAAAAGGTGGGGCTGGCCATTCCCGAAAACACGGGAAACGAACAATATGAAAAACGCAAGGCCGCGCGTAAAAAAATAGTGGAAATGAATAAAATAGCCGCGCACTACTTCCATGGCATGTTGCATTCCACTAGTGGAATGCTGGCACTGGAATATTTGCATGCGCGGGGCATAAGCGACAGAATTATAAAAATATTTGGACTGGGGTTTGCGCCGGACTCTTGGGATGACTTGATGATAGAGCTGGAGAAAAAAGGTTATACGAAGCAAGAGATGCAAACCGCGGGTTTGATAAAGATAAACGATGGAAAAAGCTATAATCTTTTCAGGAATAGGGTGATGATGCCCATTATAAATACCTTTTCCGATGTGATTGGTTTTGGCGGGCGAGTGCTGGATGATGGGCTGCCTAAATATCTAAATTCGCCTGAAACGGCAGCGTTTAACAAAAGCAGAAATTTATACAACCTAAATATGGTTCGAAAACAGAAAAACCTGCAGGACTTAATATTGGTAGAGGGCTATATGGATGTAATTGCACTGTATATGCATGGCATAACCAACTGTGTGGCCACGCTGGGAACGGCGCTTACTGCGGATCAGGCACGGCTGGTGAAGAGATATGTAAGCAAAGTGTACATTTCATATGATGGAGATAGTGCGGGCAAAAAGGCCACGTTGCGTGCACTGGGGGTGCTGGAGCAGGCAGGGCTGGAATGCAGGGTGATTGGCATACCCGGCGGGGAAGATCCGGATGATTTTTTGAAAGAGCATGGGAAAGAAGGATATTTTCAGCTGATAAAAGAAGCAAAACCAGTGTTGGACTATCAGTTTGATATTGCAGCAGAGCCATATGACATGGAGGATGGGCATCAAAGGCAGGAATATACCAAGGATTGCATTTCTATCTTAAAGCAAGTGAAAAGTGCGGTGGTGAAAGATCAATATGTGAAAAACCTTGCCCAACGCACAGGATTTTCAGAGCATTCCATTCGGCAGGATTTGGGGATGGAGACGGGGCAGGAAAGTGGGCCGCAAGTGCAGGAGCCTGTGAAAAGACAAGAGAACAAAAATAATTCGGATGAATTTGAAAACAATTTGATGGCACTGCTATGCGTGAACCCAGATAGGATATTGACAGTAGAAAAGTATTTTTCTATTGCGGAACTGAGCAATGCAGTCAACAAAAAAATATATTCTTATCTATTGGAGAGCGCAAAAAAAGGATTTTTACCACGTGGTGACGAAATACTAGCAGTGTTGGAAACAAGCGAAGAAGTGAACTGGGCTGCCGCGCTGTTGGAACGAGAACCAGAACCCGCAACTTTGGGTATGGAGCAGGATAGCTTTATGATTGGTTGCATCAAGCGTATTAGACTGATAAACAAAGAACGTGAGAAGGAAGCTGTACTGCGAAAATTGGACATGGAGCAGGGCGAACAAGAAAAAAAAGCACTGCGAGAATTGTTGAAGAAGTTGGTTGTGGAGTACGATAAACTGAAACAGAGTTTAGCGGGAGAAGCCGAGCAATTGTAAATAAACCCTAGGGTTAAGTATAAAATTTTGAATAGTAGGTGAAAATATTTTGGCGGAGAAGGAAGCAAAAAAGAAAACACACGAGATTGTTGCTGCAAAAGGTGCGGTTTCCAGTGCGCAAGTGAAGGCTGGGGAAGATCGCATAAAAAAGATATTGGACATTGGCAAGAGCAAGGGCGTGGTAAAGTATCAGGAAATTATTGATGCATTGGAAGATGTGCAACTGCGGCCTGACCAAGTGGAGAAGCTGTACGAAACACTGGAAGAAATGAATGTGGACGTACTGGATGATGAGATTGAGATAGAACAAGAAGTAGAAAAAGCGGGCGAAGACGGAGAAATTGAAGTAGCCATTGCAGTGCCGGAAAGTATTAACATAGATGACCCGGTACGTATGTACTTGAAGGAAATAGGCAAAGTGCCTTTGCTATCCGCATCGGAAGAAGTGGAGCTGGCAAAGCGTATGGCCGATGGAGATCAGGTGGCCAAACAGAAACTGGCAGAAGCCAACCTGCGGTTGGTGGTGAGCATTGCCAAGCGTTATGTAGGGCGAGGCATGTTGTTTTTGGATTTGATTCAGGAGGGGAACCTGGGTCTGATAAAAGCGGTGGAAAAATTTGACTATCAAAAGGGATATAAGTTCTCGACCTATGCTACATGGTGGATTCGTCAGGCAATTACCCGCGCCATTGCAGATCAGGCACGTACCATACGAATACCTGTGCATATGGTGGAAACCATAAACAAGCTGATACGAGTATCCAGACAGTTGTTGCAGCAGTATGGCAGAGACCCGCTACCCGAAGAGCTGGCGAAGGAAATGGATATTTCCGAGGAAAAAGTACGTGAAATACTGAAAATTGCGCAAGAACCAGTTTCTTTGGAGACGCCAATTGGCGAGGAAGAAGACAGCCATTTGGGGGACTTTATACCCGATGATGACGCGCTGGCACCGGCAGAAGCGGCCGCATTTACATTGCTGAAAGAGCAGCTGATGGACGTGCTGGATACACTGACCCCACGCGAGGAGAAAGTGCTGAAATTGCGATTTGGTCTGGAAGATGGAAGGGCGCGAACACTGGAGGAAGTGGGAAAAGAGTTTCAGGTAACGCGTGAGCGCATTCGCCAAATAGAGGCGAAAGCGTTGCGCAAGCTGCGACATCCATCGCGTAGCAAAAAACTGAGAGACTTTTTGGAATAGAATAACAAGTACAGTGAATAGGCAGCGTGAAGCTGCCTTGTTTGTGGGTAGGCAATGGCAGTGCAAAGAATACATACGATAGTTGGCTTTGTGAAAGATGTTCAAGTGGTGGCGGATATAGGCTGTGACCATGGCCAAATAGCAAAATTACTACTGGAGCAGGGCAGGGCAAAAAAAGTAATTGCTTGTGATATTAGCAAACCTTCTTTGGAAAAAGCAAAGAAGTTGGCAGCGGAAGCAGGGCTTGCTCTATGCATGGAAACGCGTTTGGGAGATGGGCTTTCCGTGCTGGAAGAAGCGGAAGTGGATGCCATTGTAATTGCAGGCATGGGCGGAATGCTGATACGACAAATACTGGACAGAGAACCCCAGAAGGCAAAGAGCGCTGGCTGGTTGGTTCTATCGCCTCACAGAAATGTCCTTGAACTGAGAAAGTATCTTGCGGAAAATGGTTATAGAATAGAAGCGGAGACCTTGGTATTGGAAGACGGAAGGTACTACCCGGTGATTTGTGCAGTACCTGGGCATGCCGCTGCAGAGCAAGATGAATTCTTTTATGGTGTAGGGCGTAAGCTGATAGAAGCAAAAGACAGGCATTTGCCGGGCTTTTTGAAACGGGAAATTGCAAAGGCGGACAAGATTTTAAAGAGTGCCGCCCAAAGCCGGAATGCGTCCCAATATTTGCAAGAAGTGGCGTTGCGGAAAACCAAGCTGGAGGAGGTTCTGGAAGATGTTGAGCGTAGATGAGCTAAAAAAAGTGATAGAAAAAATTGCGCCAGCAAGGTTTGCTATGGAATGGGACAACAGTGGCTTCCAAGTAAACCTGCACAATGAGACCCACGGCATATTGCTTTGCCTAGATGTGACCGAAGAAATAATTGAGGAAGCAAAGCAATTGGGCTATGGGCTTATTTTGTCGCACCACCCACTTTTGTTTCGTGGCATAAAATGTGTGGATGCGGCAAGCCACCAAGGAAAATGCTTGGTAAAGTTGATGGAGTACGGAATATCTTTGTACAGCGCGCATACTAGCGCCGATGCTGCACCCGGAGGGATTAATACGTATCTTGCAGATTTGTTGGGATTGAAAAAGCAAACATTTATTGAAAAAGGACAGATTGGAAAATTTTATAAGGTAGCGGTTACCGTGCCGGTGGAGCATGCGGGGAAAATACGCAAGGCAATGATGAACGCGGGGGCGGGGGAACTGGGCAACTATACCGGATGCTCTTTTAGTGTGGAAGGCATGGGTAGCTTTCGGCCAGATGAGGGTGCAAACCCACATATAGGCCAGCCGAGAGTACAAGAATTTTTGGACGAAGTGTGGATACAGGCACTGAGCACAGAAGAAAAGCTGGAGGGGGTGCTTTGTTCCATACGAGAGGCGCATCCCTACGAAGAGCCTGCAATTGATGTATTTGTTCTGCAAAGCCCATCCGCTATCAAATCTGGAATGGGTGTGTGCGGCGAATTGCAAAGCCCATTGAAAACGATAGATTTCTTGGAAAGGCTAAAGCAAACTTTGGAAGTGGATTCTGTTCGGTTTTCTGGTGATGCAGATGCCCAGATTAGCAAAGTGGCCTTGGCTGGAGGCGCGAGTGGAGACTTGGTGATTGCTGCTGAAAAAATGGGTGCACAGATTTTTATTACGGGAGAGTTAAAACACAGCCAATACTACGAAACTGGCATAGCACTTGTGGAGGCGGGACACTTTGATACAGAAAAATGTTTTTGTGGTATGATGCTGAACAGTTTACAAAAAGAGCCAGTTACTGTACAATACAATGTGGATGTTTGTATATCGGATAAGATGAGACGCCCTTTTATGAACTATTGAGGACGCCAAGGAGGATGTTAATTGGATAAATTAAAAGCTTTGTGGGATTACCAAACTGCGGAAAATGAACTGGAGCAACTGGAACAATCCTTAAAAAATACAGAAACCAGAAAACGGTTGATACATCAACAAAAGCTGTTTCAAAACAATCAGGTTCATCTGAAGAAGCTGGAGCAGGAGTCTGTTTTGGCGCAAAATAGAATGATGGAAATTTCTGCACAGACGGATGCATTGAAGAAGCAGATGGAACAAAAAGATGCGGAGATTTTAGAAACAGAGGGCTATGAACTGGATGATTTGTTTTTAGAGGATGTTCAGGAACTAGTGAAAGAATGTGAAAACATAAAATCTGCAGTTGAAATGAACAAACGTAAACTTGTGGATATTATGCATCAATTGGAAAAATCCGAAACAGAAATAAAAGAGACGCTGGTTAAAATGAGCAATGCCAAAAAGAATTTTGACCAACTGAAAGCCATGCATGCAAAAGAACTGGATGCAGGCAAGGATGACCTAGAAAAACTGCGTGCAAATGTTGCAAAAGCGGGGAAAAATGTGTCCTCTGATTTGATGGAGGAATACAAGCGGATTAAGCAGCATCGACCACACCCAGTGGCCTACTTTAAAAACAAGCGTTGCCAAGGGTGCAATATGGAGCTTCCCTCCAGCCAACTGCAGGAATTAAAGGCCGGAGATAAAATAATACTTTGCGAGAATTGCGGCAGGATACTGTTTGCTGTGGAGGAAGAAGAGTAAGAAGAAAAAAGCAAGAGCAATATAAGAGTATAAAGTTTGTTTTAAGCAGGCCGGATGGTTGCGCAGGGGGGAACCCTCTGTGAGGAAAGTCCGAGCTCCGCAGGGCAAGGGCGCCGGGTAACACCCGGTGGAGGCGACTCCAAGGAAAGTGCAACAGAAATACACCGCCACATGCGAAAACATGCGGTAAGGTTGAAATGGGGAGGTAAGAGCTCACCGACGCTACGGCGACGCAGCGTGCCATGTAAACCCCGCCCGGTGCAAGATTGAATGGAAGGCAAGGGCAAGTAATTGCCAAAATAGCGGCCCGCTAAGCCTTTTGTAATCGCAAGAACCCGTTTGGCAACATCGGGGCTAGATAGATGACCATCAGTTACAGAACTCGGCTTACACGCCTGGCTTAGAACATCATTTTTCAAAACGCCTGTAATGGGCGTTTTTTATACCTTTTTTATGCCTAATGTAGATTGGTTTTACATTTCATGAATGGTTTGGTATAGTGAAGCGTATGGAAAAACGGAGAAATCAATAGATGGATTATAATACTAATCTCTAATAGAAATCGTTGCAAAAGCAATGATTTCTATAGCCGC
>CAZQBV010000075.1:0-14535 GCA_964592125.1 uncultured Christensenella sp. | reverse complement strand
ACGCAAAAAGACTAGTGATGACGACGTGCGCGGTTTGTGCGGTGTTGCCTTAGTTAAAGTATCACTGTAATTTCCACCCTATTCCCATCCGGATCCAGCACACATGCCTCGTAGTAACCATCGCCTGTTGTGCGGGGTTCTCCCACAATTTTAATGCCATCCCCTTTCAATTGGCTATAAAGTTCATCCAAATCAGCTTTTGTATTCACCGAAAAAGCAATATGGGTGATTCCTGTGGACTCTGCACCACCCGAATTGCCGCCCTGAGGTATTCCCGAAATCTGCATCAGTTCCAGTCGAGCACCTGAATCAAAAGATAAAAAATACGACTCAAATTCTCCGTTAAATTCTTTTGCAGATATATACTTCTGATTGCTTTGCGCACCAAAATAGCTAACGTAAAAGTCTTTTAGTTCTTCCAAACGATGTGTCCAAATGGCTACATGTTCCAATTTTATCAACACATTTCACCTCTTTTCTTTTTTATTATAACAGTATCGCCATTTCACTCTTGAATCAATCACTAAAACGTCATATACTATAATAAATCAGAAGCACATCATAGATTTTACCGTTATTTGGACATATAGGGCACACCACCGGGAATTTCAAAATGCCCAGTAGAATAATTTGCACCATCCACACTATAATATACCGCCTGTACCTCCGGCAGGTTCTCCAAATAGGCGTTGGCTATATTGTCTAGCATACCCGCCTCGCCAGAAGTGCCAAAGTTTGCATCGTATATCTTGGCAGAAAAATCTATATACAAATTACCATCTACCAAACTAATAGAATTTGGGTTTATTGGCGATTGATCCAGCGGTACATTAAACAGTTGCTGCGCCACCACTTCCAAACCAAACTGCAGGTTGCTCTGCGTAGATGCCTCCGCCTCAATTGTCTTTTGGCTATCAGAAGCAACGTCATGGTAGGTATATTCCACTTTATTGTCTTTGTACTCCACTTTTTCTTTGCTCATATTTGGCCGGGCTACCGAATCTGGTGTAGAAAGCGGTTCTGGAGCCAGTGTTTCGGCAGGCACCACCTCTTCCGCAGGCATCTCTTCTCCCGCAAGCTCTTCCGTAAGTTCCGGCTCCCCTGCAATGTCTGTTGCACCTGCAACTTCTGTTGATGCAGACTCTTCAGCAGCAAATGTAGATGCCAGAAACGCAATGGTAACTGCCACCGCCACCGCCACAACCACAATTATCACAATCATTTTTTTATTCATTCTATTCTACCCTTTTCTACTTTTCACAAGCCGAGTCCAGCAATCGTGTTGACTATTTTTATAGTATCGCAATTATAGCACAAACCGCTCTACCAAAACAACTAGCCTTACAAGTTGTTCACAAAGCCTTCATAATAATGCTATGGAAATGATAGGCAAATCATGGTATAATTGCACTGTGCAAAAGTATACTGTAGTTATCTTGCAGGGAAAAAAAGGACGAACATGAGACTGCAAAAAAACATAAAGATATCCTGTATGGAAACAATACAACCATTTGAAAGCGAATGTGGTTTTCCATAGGGTTTTGTTGTGAATTTTTCTAGCATATTCACTCAGTATGTTGCTTCCCAACGAAATCTGTTTTTGTTTATGCATATAATTTGTTAAGCATATATTATTCAAAAACAGGAACAAAGAAGACGGCAAGTTCCGTCTTATGAAAGTATATAGAGAGACACACAGTTTGAAAGGAGTACAGAATGAATCAAACAACACGTAAATTTTTCTCGGTGGTACTGGTTCTATGCCTACTGTTTACCTTTGCAGGTGCCAGTACAGCTTTTGCCGCAGATTTGCCGGCCACAGAACCACAGGTCACCGAGCCACAGGTTACAGAACCTATTGTAACCCCCGAGACACCTCAGGAGGAAACATCATCCCCCACGGAAAATCCTGAAAATACAGATACGCCCGAGCCAAGCACTACCGAAACACCGGCCAAGCCTTCTGCAACGGAAACGCCCCTGCCCGAGGCAACGGTGTCGCCCGAGCCAGAGGCATCTGTTGCTACAGTGGTTTCTATGGAAGAACTACTGGTCTTGGCACAGCAGGATGGCACCAAAGCTGCCGAACTCATCAATACCTATACCGATGATGCCGCCTTTGCAGAGGCCGTAAAACAGGTCCTGGATCTGTATTACGAAAATGGCCTTACCGACCAACTTCAGGCATTTTCTGCCGTAATTGATGCTCGTGCCGCAGAACTTCTGCAAAACTATTCTCAGGCAGCTGCCGAGCGTATGTCTACACACCTAGGCTATGCGCCAGGCGAAGTATTGGTTGTTTTCAATTCAGGCATTGCACAGCCGCAAGCCATTGCCGCTATGGACAGTTTGGACAGCACTTTGGAGCAAACTGTGGAAACACCAGCTTCCGAAGTGGTGGCTGTTGTGGAAATACCGCTGGATCAAACTGTAGAACAGGCCGTTAGTGAAATTTCCGCTGATCCCGCTGTGGCATATGCCCAGCCTAACTATTTATACGAGTTGGCAGAGGCTGCGCCAGATCCATCTGCTTACCTCTCTGCTGTTCCCAACGATCCAGACGTAAACAAACAATGGCATTTCGACAAAATAAATGCAGGGGAAGCTTGGGATATTGTGAACATCAAACATGGCCAAAAGGTGAAAGTAGCCGTTTTGGACTCTACTGCAGATATTCAGCACCAAGATCTGGCAAGCAACGTAGTGCCTTCACAGTCTTTTGATATGCAAACAGGCACTGCAAAGCCATACAAAACCACTGGCGCAACGCATGGCACACATGTGTCCGGCATCATGGGCGCAGTTGCCAACAACGGCGCCGGCGGCACAGGCATTGGCAGCGGCAGCACCAATCAAGTGATGGAAATGATTGAGCTGAATGTGCTCAACGATATTACAAACAAGGCTTCCACGAGTGTTTTGATTGCCGCTATCAATCAGGCTGTTCAAAGTGGCGCAAAAGTCATTAATATGAGCCTTGGTTATGAATCCACTGGCCATTCGATCGACCAGCTGTTTGAAACAGCCATAGACTCTGCCGTATCCAAAGGTACAGTGGTGGTTGCAGCGGCATGCAACTATTCTAGCGATGCTGTTTTTTATCCTTCCGACTTCGCAAATGTAATTAGCGTAATCAATACGAAAAATTATACAGACCCAACTTCCAACGCCAAAGCGAGCAGCTCCAACTATGGTGCAAACAAAACGATTTCTGCACCGGGAGAGAGTATCTATAGCACAATACTTAGCAATAACTATGGCATCAACAGCGGAACCTCCATGGCAGCGCCCATTGTTTCCGGCGTGGTGGCAATGATGCTGTATGTGAATCCTTCATTGACCCCCGCACAGATTACTTCAATGCTTACCAGTACCGCTACCGATTTGTATACCCCTGGGTTTGATGTGTATACTGCATGGGGCAATGTAAATGCATACCGCGCAGTGGCAACGGCCGCGGGCATCGACATTCCCTCCACACCGCAAAACCTCAGCGCCAGCAACCACAACTATAACAGTGTGGCACTCAGCTGGAAAGTGGTAAGTGGCGTAACAGGATATCATATTTATCGCGCTGAAACCGAGGCGGGCGCGTATTCATTGGTTCGTACCAATACCGCCAACACCCAAACCGCATATACAGATACCGGCTTGGTTCCCGGCAAAACGTATTACTACAAAGTTGCTGCCTATTCCATGAGTGACGGCAACGAAATTGAAAGCATCTACGCAGGCCCCGTTTCTGCAACACCCACACTGCCCTCTCCCGGCAATGTAAAGGCAGTAAAAAATACTGGTGTGGATAGCGCCACGCTTTCGTGGAGTTCTGTTTCAGGTGCATCCGGATACGAAATATATCGTTCCACAAACAGCAGCAGTGATTATAGCTTGCTTTATACCACTAGCTCTGCAACAGAAACATCTTATACCGATACAGCAGTGCTACATGCAGGCACATATTATTATAAGGTGAATGCCTACAGCCTAGTGAATGGCGAAAAGGCAGGTGGCTCACCATCCACACCTGTTAGCGTCTATATTTCAGACACACCCCAAGCTGTTTCTAATTTAGCCGCACAAAGCAGTGATTACAGCAGTATTACAATTAGTTGGGATCTGTTGCCCGATGCAAGCGGCTACAATATTTACAGTTCCACCTCTGAAAACGGCACCTATACTTCCATTGGCACCACCAAGGAAGGGCAGTTTATCAGCACCAAGCTTGCCACAGGCAAGGCTTACTATTACAAGGTAGCTGCCTACCGCACCAGCGGCAGCAGCAAAATAGAAGGCGATTTCGCTGGACCAGTTTCTGCAAAGGCAGTAAATGCAGCGCCCGAGAACCTAAAGGCTGTTAGCGCGTCATATAACAGCGTAAAACTGACATGGACAAAATCGGCAGGCGCCAGCGGTTATGATATCTATCGCGCTACCAGCCAAACTGGTTCCTATAGTCGCATTGCCACCAATTCAGGTGCGAATACCGTAAGCTATATAAGCAGTAAATTGTCTGTGGGAAGAACCTATTATTACAAAGTGGTTCCCTTCCGCAATATGAGTTTTGGCAAAGTGACAGGCAACGAAGCGGGACCCATTTCGGGAACTCCAGTCAGTGAAAAACCCATCAACCTAGTGGGCAAAGGCTTGGATACCAGCAGCATTGGGCTAACCTGGGAAAAACCTGCTGGTGCAAACGGTTACCTAGTGTACCGCTCTATTACGAAGTCGGGTGGCTATAAACTAATAAAAACATTGGAAAGCTCTGCAACCAGCGTCTCTTATACCGATAGTGGCCTTGTGCCAAATTCCAAGTACTACTACAAGGTGATTCCATATACAAACGTAAGTGGTACCAAAGTGAAAGGACAAACTGCCGGGCCTGTGTCCGCCGAAACAAAGTCCAATAAAGTGGAGGGTATCACTGCCACCTGCACTGCATACAACCAAATCTCCGTGTCTTGGAACAAAGTGGCGGGGGCATATGGCTATCAGCTTTTCCGCTCTACCAACGCTTCTACAGGTTTTGTAAACATTAAAACACTGAGAGCTAACAGTTGGGTCGATAGCAGTGGCTTAGGAACGCCTAAACAATATTTCTACAAGGTGCGCTCCTTCAGTACAGTGGATGGTAAAAAAGTGTACGGTGCATATTCCTCTGTGGTATCTGCAACAACTTTTAATACGAAACCGGAATACAGCATTGGCGTGCCTAAAATAGTAAACAACAATACAACCTCCTCTCTGTTCTCTATGACCAATCGTGGCAAGTTTGATCTTGTGATATTGGCAGACAGCGCAAAGTTTGTGGATAACCCCAACGAGGCTTCTAGGAACGACCGAAACCTCACTTTGTGGGTGGATGGAGTGAAGGTAACGGACAAGATTGTACTAAAGCCCGGCGAGCAGAAAAAGGTTAGCATTACTTGTAGCCCAGCCACTGTATACACGCCAGATACACACCTGTTGTTCAAATTTACGTACGATGGGCGTACCTGCCTAAATGACGTATATGCAAACGGCAGACCAGAATGGAAATACGTTTAACATACTATAGACAAATTGGTACTGTACGGCTATAATTGTATCATAACAGAGTTAAAAGGCACCCTTGAAGGGTGCCTTTTAAAAGCAAATATAAATCATCTGGCATACTGCTTAACCAGAATAGTTTTTGTGTGCATAGTTGCATACTTATGAAGTTGAAAGGAATAACATGATCATAGTAGACGATCAAAAACAGAAATTGCAAGAATTGCGTAAGTTAGTGGAAGAAGCGGCAGAATCATTGGATTTGCCCCAGCTAAAGAAAGAGCTGGACGCACTGAACGCACAGATGGAAGCACCAGATTTTTGGAGCGACATAGAAAATGCCAACCACGTAACGCGCACCGCCAAGCCCCTTAAGGCAAAAATCACCTCCTGTGAAAAGCTGATGGGAGAGCTGGACGATCTGGATGTATTGGTGGATATGGTGGAGGAAGAGCAGGATGACGAGCAGTTTGAAGAGCTAAAAACAGAGCTTTACAATCTGGAACAAGCCGCACAACAGTTTCATCTTGCTACATTGCTTTCCGGCAAGTACGACTCCAATAGCGCCATACTTTCGCTACACGCGGGTGCAGGCGGTACAGAAGCGCAGGACTGGGCACAAATGTTAATGCGCATGTACACACGTTGGGCAGAACGTCACGGTTATGATGTGAAAATTCTGGACTTTCTGGATGGTGACGAAGCCGGTGTGAAAAGTGTTACTATGCTAATTTCCGGCGACAACGCCTATGGATACCTGCGTTCGGAAAAAGGTGTACACAGGCTGGTACGCATTTCTCCTTTCGATTCCAACGCAAGGCGGCATACCTCTTTTGCATCACTGGATGTTATGCCAGAAGTAGACGATGCGGACAACGATATTGAAGTGAATGCAGATGACATTCGTGTAGATACCTACCGTGCCTCTGGCGCGGGCGGCCAGCATGTAAACAAAACTTCCTCCGCCATACGCATCACGCATTTCCCCACAGGCATTGTGGTGCAGTGTCAAAACGAGCGTTCTCAATTGCAAAATAGAGAAACTGCAATGAAAATGCTGAAATCCAAATTGGCCGAAAAACGAGAAGAACAACGCATGGCCGAACTGGCTGAAATAAAAGGGGATCAGAAGCGCATAGAGTGGGGCAGCCAAATACGTTCGTATGTATTTTGCCCATATACCATGGCAAAGGATCACCGCACAAACGTGGAAATTGGAAACATCAATGCCGTTATGGATGGCGAAATAGATGACTTTATCAAGGCTAGTTTAATACAAGGATTTTAAAAAAAGGGAGCACTACTTTGAAAAGTGCTCCTTTTTTATCTATTCATACAATCTATATTGCCTACAGAAAATACCCCGAAATTTTTATGTAATACTAATTCCGATTTAAAATCTCTGTTTCATCGCCCTAAAAAACAAATGAATAAAGCGATATTTCTATCTGAAATCAGTACGAGAAATACAATCGCTACGCTTGCGGTTCCGCAACCCAATTTCCATCTGCGGAAATTGCAAAGAATCCATTTGATCCAGAGGGCACTTCCACTATCATTGTGCCATCATAGTTTCCTATTTCATTTACCAGCAAATCACGCCCATCTTTGGAATAAAACCATACAGCAAAATTTCGTTTACCATCGTGCGTAAAATGCCAAACGCCTGCTTTTAGAGGAGCAATAGGCGTAACAAAATCTCCTTTACCCGAAAATGCCGTATCCTCCGTCACAGAGATAGGCTCCACATGAACTGTCCAATCCCCATCTGCAGAGATATTCAACATATAGGGTCCTTCTCCTTGCAAAAGGACAGTGCCTTCATATTTTCCAATTGTATTAACCAGCAAATCTTTATTCCCCTCTGCATCATAGGAATGAACTGCAAAATTTCGCTTACCATCATGCGTAAAAGTGGCTACATTAAAAGTTGGCGATACCTCAAAGGAATTGATTGCAGTATCTCCTGTTCCACTTTGCTCAAAAATGATTGGCTCTGGCGTCGATTCGGGTGTCGGCTCCGGTGTTGGCTCCACAGTGGGTTCGGGCGTTGGCTCGGGCGTTGGCTCAGGTGTCGGCTCGAGTGTCGGCTCGAGTGTCGGCTCCACAGTGGCTTCTGGCAATTCCTCTTTTACTTCCGTTTGTGCTGCTACAGGATCATTTGCTGTATTATTTTGGCTTGCAGCACACCCCATTAATGCAACGAACATAACAACAACCATACAAATACACAATACTTTTTTCATAGTACCTCCCATTGAAATTTAATAATTACACTGTTTCCAAGTAGAAGCAACCGGTTATTTCTACTCTGTGCTCTCGCACAGTTTCTATAGTGCTTTTTGGCATTATAGCATCGGAAAGCCGTTCAATATCTAATTCCTTGTCAAAAACGATGCACCATTTTTGACAGATCTTTAGGTCTGACTAGAAAAATTTTTTGGAACTTTTTTATTTGGAATTGGTATCACAACAGAATAAAACAACTTTATTAAATAATAACATATTTTATAGATTTTTCAATATAAAATATCAATTTATATAATAAATAATTAAAATACGTAATTTTCAGTTGACTATTTCCCGCAACACATCTTTTGCTTTTTGTAAATCATCCTTATGCACGTACACTTTGTACACACAATTTGAAGGATTCCCTTCCGATTGTGCTATCGGGATCGTCCTTCCGCCCATTCCAGAGCGCGTTTCCGAGCTTATCGTGGCATAGTCATAACGCAGTCCGCTATTGGCCAGCCTGCTGCAAACTTCTGCACACTGCACCATAGAAATTGTGATCAACACTTCACGCCTGTTCCAAAACATCATAGCCATATACTCCCACACAATTTATATATATGCCTTGAATAAACAAAGGGCAGGCATATGCCCACCCTCATTGCTTCTATTTAAATCGCGTCGTTTTTACCACAGCAATTTTTGTACTTTTTACCCGAACCGCAGCTACAGGGTTCGTTTCTGCCCACTTTTTTCTCTGCCCGTACTGGCATTTGTTTTTCTCCTGTATCGGCAGAGCGCGCTTGCAAGCGCATTGTTGCGTTTACGGCTATTGGGTTTCCATCCGCATCCATCTGCGCCTTGGCATCCTTCACCTCACGCTGTTCAATTTTACTTTCCACTTTGATGTGATACAGCATATATACAGTCTCTTCTCGTATGCTATCCACCATGGCATCAAACATATCAAAGCCTTCCATGCGATATTCCGCAATGGGGTCGCGATGCCCTAGCGCCCTTAGGCCAATGCCACGGCGGAACTGATCCATTGCATCTATATGATCCATCCATTTAGAATCTACCACTCGCAGCAGCACCATGCGTTCTATATTGCGCATATTGTAATTGGCAGCCGCCATTTCTTCTTCTTTTTGTTTATAGGCAGCCTTCACATCTGTTAAAATCTGGTCTTTATAGTCCAGCAGTTCCACACGCTCTATTTCTTCCACAGAAAGATGTTTTATTTTCAGTGCAAACACACGCTCAAAATAAGCGTACAAGTCCTCCCAGTCCCACTCTTCCGGGTACTTATTCTTGGGACAATACACTTCTATGGCATTGTTTACCATGGCATCCACCATTGCATGCACATTGGAGGAAAGATCATCCCCCATCAACACCTGCAGGCGCTGTCCATAAATAATTTTACGTTGCTGGTTCATCACATCGTCATATTCCAGCACATGTTTTCTTATATTAAAGTTATTACCTTCTATGCGTTTTTGCGCATTTTCTATCTGCTTGCTTAACATGCCATATTGCAGCGGAATATCCTCTTCACCCTGCAATCGTTCCATAATGGCCTTAATTCTGTCTCCACCAAACAGACGCATTAGGTCATCCTCTAGCGCAATAAAGAAGATAGAGGAACCAGGGTCACCCTGCCTACCTGCACGCCCTCTCAGCTGGTTGTCTATACGGCGGGATTCATGCCTTTCTGTACCAATAATATGTAGCCCACCCACAGCAACTACTTCGTCATGCTCTGCATCTGTATCCACTTTATGCTTCTTCAGCAGTTCTTCGTATTTTGCTCGCGCTGCCAGTATCTCCTCATCTTTCGTACTAGCTTGGCTCACAGCCTGTTCTATCATCTCGTCTTCCAAGCCAGCCGCACGCATTTCGTTACGCGCCATATAGTCTGCATTGCCACCCAAAATAATATCTGTACCACGGCCAGCCATGTTCGTTGCAATGGTTACCGCACCCTTTTTACCAGCCTGCGCAATAATCTGCGCCTCCCGCAAATGGTTTTTGGCGTTCAGCAGTTCATGCTTAATTCCCCGTCGCACCAATAAAGAGGATAGGTATTCATTGTCCGCAACGGAAACAGTACCCACCAACACCGGCTGCCCCAGCTCGTGCGCCCTTGCAATTTCATCCACCACTGCAAAAAACTTGCCTTCCTTTGTGGCATACACCACATCGTGCATATCTTTACGAACCATGGGTCTGTGCGTGGGTATTTCCACTACATTCAGGTTGTATATGCTGTTAAATTCCGCTTCCTCTGTCTTTGCCGTACCTGTCATGCCACCCAGCTTGCTATACATACGGAAAAAGTTTTGGAATGTAATCGTGGCCAGCGTTTTGGATTCACGCTCCACCTTCACACCTTCCTTAGCCTCTATTGCTTGATGAAGCCCATCGGAATAACGACGCCCCACCATCAAACGCCCGGTAAACTCATCCACAATAATCACTTCGCCATCCTGCACCACGTATTCTCTATCCCGAATAAACAATTCGTGCGCTTTCAATGCTTGATTAATATGATGCACCAGTTCCGTATTTTCTATATCTGTCAAATTCTCTAGGTTAAAATGTTGCTCTGCCTGCTTCACGCCATCCTCGGTCAGGTTAATGGCTTTCATTTTTTCATCCAGCTCAAAGTGAATTTCCGGTTTTAACTTCAGCACAAATTTATCTGCCTGACGGTATAAATCCGTACCCTTATCGCCTTGGCCTGAAATAATCAGCGGTGTACGAGCTTCGTCTACCAATATACTATCCACTTCGTCCACAATGGCAAAGTTAAGTTCACGCTGCGTCAAATCCTCTTTGCGCACCACCATGTTATCTCTCAGGTAGTCAAAACCCAGTTCGTTATTGGTGGAATATATAATATCGCAAGCATATGCCTTTTGCTTTTGCGCTTTGTCCTGCTCCCGCGTTACCAAGCCCACTGTATATCCCAAATATCGATACACCTTGCCCATCCACTCGCTGTCACGCTTGGCCAAATATTCATTTACTGTTACCACATGCACACCCTTGCCCGAAACAGCATTCAGCACTGCTGGAAGAGTGGCTACCAGCGTTTTACCTTCACCGGTTTTCATTTCCGCTATGTTGCCCTGGTGCAGAGTAATGCCACCTAAAACTTGCTCATAAAAATGCCGCATCCCCAGCACGCGCCAGCTTGCCTCTCGCACTTGAGAAAATACCTCTGGCAAAAGTGCATCAAGTGATTCCCCATCTTTGTGTCTTTGTCTGTACTCTTGTGTTTTGCCTTTCAGCTCTTCGTCAGTCATCGTCTCAAATTTTGGAGCCAGCGCTTCCACTTTATCTGCTATCTTTTTCACCGGTCTCAATGCCGATTTTGATAAAAAACCTGCCAATATATCATTCCTACACTTTCGCAAAATTATCGTTTATATGTTCAACAATTTATTCTATCAGAGATACCAAATGAAGTAAAGTGCCCTACTGCTACGCAAGTTTGAATAATTCCTTAATAATCTATCGAATGCCGATCCTTCAAGCACACATTCGAACTATTAGGCAAAGCACGTCAAAATTTTCTGTTTTTCCAATGTTTGTTATTGATATTAAGCTTTTTGCTATCCATAGCTATAGCACTTTCCAATTGTAATTGGTGGGAATTTCGGATATAATTAAAATATAAACTCGTAAGTCTGTGTCCGTGGTTGAAAGTCGATGCCAGCCGCAGGCAAAGCGATCCACGTAAGCAAGGTATGCCTTGTGATCATTGTGCGGTTAGATGTAAGCCCATACGGGGAAATCCGGTGGCAGATGTGGGGGAAAAGACCAGGTCGGGCAGAAATACGAGTTTTAAACCATGTATTGCAGTGTAAAAATAATATAGAATGGTTGTGTTTTCACGTAATGGTTAGGAATTGCGAATGATACTTCGCAAATCCATGATACACGCAATTGAAAATAAGCACTTTGAAAACTGAACAGACAATTGTTTTGCACGGGTTTAGGCCTGCGCAATGAACATAAATGAGATAGGAGTTGAGTAGAGTGAATGTAATTATCTCTGGCAAAAACATGGAAGTATCCAATTATCTGCGTAAAGTGGTGGATAAAAAGGCGCATAAGTTGGAACACTACTTCAAACCGGGAACCGAGATGCATGTGACGCTCTCTATAGAGAAGTCTCGACACATTGCAGAAGTGACCGTGTTGTTCGACAGTATTGTGCTGCGGGGGGAAGAAGCAACAGGAGATATGTACTCGTCCATAGATGTTGTGCTAAAGAAGCTAGAGCGCCAAATGCGCAAGCACCGCACTAAGCTGGAAAAGCGGTTGCGGGACGATGCTTTTTTAGAGGATACGGTATATGACTATTACAATGAGGATGGCACCGACGAGGATGAACCTCAGGTTGTAAGGAATAAAAAATTTGTGGCACGCCCTATGGATATAGAGGATGCTATTATGCAAATGGAACTTTTGGGTCATAGCTTTTTCGTGTACAGAAATACACACAATAACGAGGTAAATGTTCTTTACCGCCGTAGCGATGGCAATTATGGTCTAATAGAACCTATGTAATACTAATTCCAAATAAAAACATCTGATTTAATTTTGGAATGTCTCGCCGATAGCGTGGCTTATTCCGCGCAAAGACAGCGCGGAACACGTCTCATGCCATCCCAAACGCGCTTCGCGCTATTACAAAGTATCCCTTGCGGATATAAATGCAAGCATTTTTAAATGGGATGGGTATAAGCACTAAAAAATGGGCAACCTCAAGTCCATCGAAAAAATGAGCAACCGTGTAAACGGGAGCTCATTTTTTGTTGAAAAAGTAAACTGCTCATAAAAACAAAATAATAATTTAGGGAAACCCCTTCACGCCTCTCCCACCAATTTTTCCAACTTCGACGGTTGTATCTTTAGAAAATACTTCATCAATTCTGTGTCTAGCTGCTTTCCCGAGGCTTCCTCCATTATTGTCATCGCCTGTATGTGACTTCTTTTCGATCGGTATACACGATCTGTACAAAGTGCAGAATACGTATCTGCAATAGCTATAATACGGGCTTCCAAAGGAATGCCTTCTCCCGCTACGCGGTAATAACCGTTCCCATCCATCCTCTCATGATGCAGCAACACCCATCCACTTATATCACAAAAACAAGTATCATCCAATATCTTTTTGCCTTTTTCAGGGTGCGTTTTAATCACTTCCCAGTCGTCTGCATCCAATGGTCCTGGCTTGTTCAGCACTTCATCTTTAATACTTAATTTCCCAATATCATGCAGCAATGCAGCATCCAATAACATGGATTGATTGATCTTATTCTTCAACTTTTCTGGCAATTCCTCATAGAATAAATCTACAATCTCGTAAACATGTTCCGAATGCCCTTTTGTATAAGAATCTTTCATATCAATGGCATTAACAAAGGTACGCATAACTTCCATCGTTTTGCCACGTAGTTGATCCGACATAGAAATTTGTGCTTTCACTGATGCATATACAAATATAGCTCCAAAAAAGAAAATAAGAGCTATAAATAGAAAAATAAACTCAACATCACTTACAACAGCATAGACAAAAGCGCCCAAATAACCTAATATAAAAAAATACATCAAAGAAAGTGATATGTTCTCTGTTCGCCGGTTAACATGCTTTGCTGTATATGTTTCCCTGCGATTTCGTTTGATCAGCCTTGCATATCGGTACGTTGTATAAGTCATTATGATAGCGCCTAATGCAATAAAGATTGCACTTAATATGCTTATGGATATTATAGTTTACCTCCTAACTAATAACATGAATCTACTTTGATAGTATACTAAATTTTTACAGAAACCGCAATGTGCAAAAATGCCATATGAATCTGCACCCCTCACTATGCAAATATAAAATTTTGAATCCGGCAGCTACCTATCGCCCGCTTCTTTGTGGATTCGCGCGTCCGTAACGATCGCACTCATCTTACAATCAGCGAATGTCGCACTCTCTCCCTCGTCCGCTGGACGCGTTCGCGCTCCATTCCCGTGCCATCTGCCAGCCAAGTACTTTCGAGATGTTCAAACAGCTTCCAAGCAATCTCTTGAACACAAAAAACCACAAAGTAAAAAGCCCTTCTGAACTGAATCAAAAGGACCCCTCACTATGTAGATATAAAATTTTGAATCCGGCAGCTACCTATCCTCCCGGGCCGTCACCAGCCAAGTACTTTCGGCGTATAAGGGCTTAACTTCTGTGTTCGGAATGGGAACAGGTGGATCCCCTTAGCTATCGCCACCGGAAATTTCAAACTATGTAATTGTTTTGAAGTAAGTTCTGTTTCTTACTTCCGTTCTTCATTTCTTGGGCGAAACACATTCGCTATGGGCTCAAGCTTCCTTACAGTCACTTTCACCTCATGCTCACAGCGTCGCCACCGGAAATTTCAAACTATGTAGTTGTGTGGCATTTCTACATGCCCTATCTTTTTCAAAACGTGCATATCGTGGATGCAGCTCGCATTTCATCGGACGTGTGGCGGTCGAAGGCGTACTTTCGGTACGTCGAGATCACCATGCGCTCCGTGAAATTCGTGATGCGCCGCGATATGTGCGTTTTAGCACATTCAAAACTGCATAAAGTATATAATCAGATATATGTCTTATTCAATCAAAAGTTTGTCGTTCTATTCAAATCCTTTAATCTGACTTGTGTCAAATCATATTTGATCAAGCCCTCGACCTATTAGTACTGGTCAGCTTAATACATTGCTGCACTTA
>CAZQBV010000074.1:0-14536 GCA_964592125.1 uncultured Christensenella sp. | reverse complement strand
TGTATGGCTATTCCTGCTATCAGCAAGCCTTCCACCAGCTTTTCCATTCCCTCTACTTCCTGCCGGGCAATGCTGTCTATCTTTTCCACCACAATATTGGCAGCGTTCAATGCCAGTTTTGCAATAAAGGGGCAGTAATAGCTTCCATCCATCAGGTGCTCTGCCAGCCAATCTGTCGCGCTCATATATTTGCTCAATATATCCCCTACACCAGAAGCCGTCAGCTTCATAGGTGCAGCCGCAATAATATCCAAATCCGCAACAACAGCCACAGGCGCAACCGCGGGCAATGTAACCTTGGCATTCTTTAGCGAAACCGCCGCGCAATTCGCCACAAATCCATCCACACTTGCCGCGGTGGGTACAGATACGAATGGAATATCTTTCTGGTGTGCCACAAAGCGAACCACATCATTTATCACGCCCGACCCCACTGCCAAAAGCACACTGTGCCCGGGTGCCGAAGCGCCCACCGCCTCCAGTTGTATTTCATCAGGGTGTATTTCTTCCCCCTCCAAAATCAATATATCAACATTCGGCAAATATTTGTCCAATCGGCCAAAAGCAGCTTTGTAGGTATTGGCATCAAATACAGCAAGCGGCCGCTTCGCCAGCCCCAGCTTGTCCAATATGCTCGGCAGCTTCGCCATTGCGTTTGGCTCCACCGCATAATCACGCGTAATTAACGAGTGGGTTTTGCCGCATTCACATTGTACGTCCAACAACTCTTCAAACATAGTAAATAGATTCCTCCTGTATGTATCAGTCATTTCTTTCAATTCTTTTTCAATCATATTGTATGCCTAGTCAGCATCATAGTCAAATATATTTGAAACTTTATAGGTTCATGCTATATAATAGGTAATAGAAATTATAATACACGGAGGGAAGACATATGTCCCAAGCAAGCAATTTTATAAGCAGATACGACATTGATTATCGCTCTATCCGTCTGGAGGAGCAGATAGGTGTATATTTAGAAGAAATGGAGCGCGGCCTTAGGGGCGAGCCCAGCTCTTTGTTGATGTTGCCTTCCTACATACAGCTAAAAGATGATATGCAGAAAAACAAAAAGGTAGTGTGTGTGGATGCAGGAGGTACCAATTTGCGCATCACCACTGCCTATTTTGACAATTCCGGCACTCTGGTAATGGGCAATATTGATCGGCACATCATGCCTGGTGTGGAAAAAATGCTTTCCGCACAAGAGTTTTTCGATATTTTAGCCGAACTGATTGCTCCTTTTTGCGTAGAAACCAAAGACATTGTAATGTCCTTTGCATATCCCTCCAAAACCACACCCAATATAGATGCCATACCCATATTTCTTACCAAAGAAGTAAAGGTAAGCGATATATCGGGCAAGGCAGTGGCACGGGAAATTACAGAAGCCTTGGCCAAAAAGGGCGTGGCGGGCGCCAGTATGATAGTCACCAACGACACCGTGGTTTCCGCATTGTCTGGCCGTGCAGAATATGCCGCAAAAGGCTATGGTGCCTTTACCGGTACCATTCTGGGCACCGGCAGCAACAGTTGCTATCCAGAGCTTTGCGCCAATATTAAGAAACTGCCGGAATTAAGTGGAAAGGGCGTTATGATAGTAAATGCAGAGGCCGGCAGTTACGATAAAATGCCACGTTCTATTATAGATATCAATTACGATGCCAGCACACAATGCCCCGGCACTGGTATTGCAGAAAAAATGACCAGCGGCGCTTATTTGGGTGCGCTATGCAAATTTATGCTTCGGCAGGCCGCCGAGGATAACGTGTTCCGCACCCGAGGTGTGGAAGAAATTCAGCAACTTACCACTATGGATGTTTCCGAATATCTAAGCAATGGCAGCGGCATTATAGAGGAATATATGCTAAATGAAGAGGACGAGGCCAACGCCAAAGAGCTGCTGCAAAACATTGTATTCCGCGCGGCACGGCTGGCCGCTGTGCAAATGGCGGCTATGGCTGTAAAATCTCACAAGCAAAACAATAGAATTTGTATGTCTATAGAGGGTACCACCTACGAAAAGATGCCGGGGCTGAAGCAAGAGCTGCATAGCTGTCTGCTGGAGTATCTTGGCAGCAAAGGCATAGATGCCACTATTACCACTATAGAACATGCTGTGCTGAAGGGTTGTGCCATAGCGGGGCTTGCCCGGCAGTAAAATTTTTGGCAATAATTATTGCTTATTGCCGCACAGGTGGTTTATAATAATAGCAAGAAGTAATCTGAACGCAAGGAGAAATCTGAGCGCAAGGACGGCTGTTTATACGGATGTATTTTTGTATAGTGCTGTCCTGAACGGGCAGCACTTTTTATATTTTATATTGAAATGTGGCTATCGGCCACAACGGAGGAAGTACAATGAAGTACAACGCAAAGTCTAGTATTGCAAAGGAATTCATAAACGACGAACTGATTGTAAACACGCTGGAAGAAGCAAAATGCAAGGCGCAGGACAAGGCAGAGGTACAAAGCATTATAAAAAAAGCTGCTGCTTTCAAAGGGCTGAACTTTACAGAAGCTGCCACGCTTTCGTATGTAGAGGATAAGCAGCTTCTGCAGGAAATGTTCCAGACAGCTGCCGATATCAAGCATCACATTTATGGCAACCGCATTGTTATGTTTGCGCCACTGTATCTGTCCGACTACTGCGTAAACGAATGCCGCTATTGTGGCTATCACGTTTCTTCCTGCATGGAGCGCAAAAAATTAACCCAAGAGGAAATTGTGCAGGAAGTAAAGGCTTTGGAAAAAATGGGGCACAAGCGCCTTGCTTTAGAAACAGGTGAAGACCCCCGGCACAACACAATGGACTATTTGCTGGAAAGCATCAAAACCATTTATTCCATCAAATTTCACAATGGTGCCATTCGCAGGGTAAATGTAAACATTGCTGCCACAACAGTGGAAAATTATAAGTTGCTAAAAGAAGCCGGCATAGGTACCTACATCTTATTTCAGGAAACCTACCATTTGCCTACCTATGAGTATATGCACCCAAAGGGACCAAAAAGCAACTACGAATACCACACCACCGCACACGACCGCGCCATGCAGGCAGGAATAGACGATGTGGGGCTGGGCGTGCTGTATGGCCTATACGACTGGCATTACGACCTTGTGGGGCAAATACTGCATGCAGAGCATTTGGAGCAAACCTTTGGCGTGGGGCCACATACCATTTCCATGCTGCGCATACGCGATGCAGGCGATGTGAAAAAGAACGCTTTCGAGCACGCCGTTTCCGATGATGACTACAAAAAAATTGTATCCATCATTCGCATGGCTGTGCCCTACACTGGCATGATTCTTTCCACACGCGAAGGCGGCGCATACCGCGACAGCATTATAGAGCTGGGTATCTCTCAGGTTAGCTCTGGAAGCGCCACCGGCGTAGGCGGCTACACTATGGGCACGCAAAAGCCGCAATTCGAAATTGAGGATCACCGCACGCCAATCGAGATGACAAAAGAGCTTCTCCGCAGCGGGCATATCCCCAGCTTCTGTACAGCCTGCTACCGCGAGGGGCGCACGGGTGACCGCTTTATGCAGCTCGCGAAAAATGGGCAAATAGGAAATATTTGCGGTGCAAACGCGCTCATCACACTCACAGAATATGCCGAGGATTATGGGGATGAAGAATTCCGTGCATTGGCGAATCAAATAGTGTCCGAAAATATAGACAAAATACCCAACGACACAGTGCGGCAAAAGGCGCAGGACTATGTGCAGCGCATTCGGTCTGGCGAAAGGGATTTCAGGTTTTAACTATGTCGAATTTAAATGAAACACCGCGGGCAAACCGCCTGCACATAGCCTTCTTTGGAAAAACCAATGCGGGTAAATCCAGCACCATCAATCAAATTGTTGGGCAGGATATTGCGCTGGTTTCCGAAGTGGCGGGCACCACTACCGATCCTGTGTATAAAGCTATGGAGCTTCTTCCGCTTGGGCCGGTGGTGTTTATAGATACCGCCGGTCTGGACGACACAACGCAGCTGGGGCAGGCACGTATCAAAAAAACACACGAAGTAATAGACAAAACCGACCTTGCCGTGTTTGTTGTGAAAGCAGGTGATACCCATCTTTTGCTGGAGCAGCAATACCTGCAAACATTTGCACAGCGCAACACACCAGTTATTGTGGCCTACAATGTGTTTGATGGAAGCAGCGCGCCCCAGCAACTGCTTGGCAAAAATACCATTGCCATCAATGCAAAAACAGGCGATGGCATAGAGCATTTAAAGAAGGAAATCATTGCACAGGCAAACACATCAGAGCTGGAATCCCTTACGGCAGATATGGTGTCTGCGGGCGATGTGGTGCTGTTGGTAATGCCGCAGGATATTCAGGCGCCAAAGGGCAGGCTAATACTGCCTCAGGTGCAGGTAATGCGGGATTTGTTGGACAACGGCTGCAAGGTGGTTTCGGTAAAAACCGATGATTTGCCCGCTATGCTGGGCGAGTTGAAACACCCGCCTGCTCTGGTTGTCACAGATTCTCAGGTTTTTAAATATGTAAACGAACATTTGGATCAAAGCATTCGCCTCACTTCTTTTTCTATGCTAATGGCAAAAAGCAAGGGAGATTTGGATGCATTTGTAGGCGGCGCCCGCAGCATTGCGGCGCTAAAGCCCGGCGACAAAGTGTTAATTGCCGAGTCCTGCACCCACCATGCGCAAAAGGGCGACATTGCACGGGAAAAATTGCCCAACTGGCTAGAGCAATACGTGGGCGGCAAGCTGGAATTTTCGCATAGCGCAGGTCACGGCTTTCCAGAGGACATTGCCAGCTATAAGCTGATTTTGCATTGTGGCGGTTGCATGGTGAACCGAAAAAACATGCTTTCCAAAATAGACAAAGCAAAAGAAAAAGGCGTTCCCATCACCAATTTTGGTGTGGCAATCGCCTTTCTACACAATATGCTAGATCGCGTGGTGGTATAGCTTGCTCTTTATTCTCCGCTTAAAATCACCGTTACATTCTGGTGCATTTGCAGTACAGAAGCAGGCACCTGCGGCGTAATATCGCCATAAAAGGCTTGTTCCACAATTTCCTTCTTGCTTTGGTTTGCCAGCAGCACTATCTGCTTTGCCATCATTATGGTGCGAATGCCCATTGTAATTGCATATTCCGGCACTTCGGATTTATCATTAAACAAACGGGCATTTGCGTCTATTGTGGCCTGTGCCAATTTCACGCACTGTGTTCCCTTGGGGAAAACAGTATCCGGTTCGTCAAAGCCAATGTGTCCGTTTACACCAATACCCAGCAGTTGCAGGTCTACCCCGCCTAGCTTTTCTATCAGTTCATCATATTCACGGCATGCCACCTCCGCCTCTTTCAGTGCGTCCGGCACATTTGTATTTTCTTTTTTTATGTTAATATGGTCAAACAGATGGCTGTTCATAAAATAGCGATAGCTCTGTTCGTGCTCTGGCGTCAGGCCACGGTACTCATCCAAATTCACCGTGCGCACTTTGGAAAAATCCAGTATGCCTTTTTTGTTCAGCAGTATCAGCCTATCGTATAGCCCTATTGGTGTGGTGCCTGTTGCCAACCCCAGCACACTGTCCGGCTTCTGTTCCAGCTGGCGTTGGAAAATTTGCGCCGCAATATCCGCCATATTCTCATTGTCTTTTGTCCTGTAAAACTCCATCGTCTCTCCTCCTAGGTTTCTTCAAAACTTGATTGTTATATTATAGTACATTCCACTATCAACTTTCCACTTATTTTACTTTCCAACGGGACGTTGGTCGTCCTCTACACGCCTTTCCACTTTCAATTTTCCACTTTATTTATGCCGCCACCGCATATGCCACGGAATCCGTTCCCACAAACACCGCCACATCGCCATCTTCATCCGTTCGCAAGGTAACAATGCCGTTTTTATTCAGCTTGTCTATCGTCTCCTTATGTGGGTGTCCATAGTCGTTGTCTTTCCCCACGGTAATAATGGCTACCTCTGGCGTGGTGGCATCCAGCCATTTCTGCGTGGTAGACCTTGCAGAACCATGATGGGCAATTTTCAGCACATCCACATCCACATATTCTGGGTACAGTGCCATAATATCTGCCATCGCCTGCGTTTCTATATCTCCCGTCAGCAGCACTCTTTTATCCCCATATTGCAACAGCAGCACAATGCTGGTGTCATTTACATCTTTGTAGTTTGTGTTTTGTGGGTTCAGAACGGTAACCTCCACACTTCCCAGTGCAAACTGCAATGGCGCCGTGGCATACACTTGCTTTGTGTCCGTTTCTTCTATGGCACGCTGCAAATTCTGGTAGGTGGCTGTTCTCTTGCCCAGTGCGGGCATGTACACCACATTCGGCAAAAAATGTTCTATCACATCATCCATACTGCCTATGTGATCCGCATCGGCATGCGTTGCCACAGCTACATCCAGTTTTTCTATGCCCAACGCTTTTAGTGTTCCCGATATATTTTTAAAATCGTCGTTATCCGCCGCATCCACCAGCATAGAATTGCCCTCCGGCGTTCGCATAATCAAGCAATCGGAATTTCCCGTATCCACAGCATACACAATCATTTCATCTGCATGCGCCTCTAGGTTTGCCAGCTGTTCTGCCTTCCGGTCTACCGTCTGGTATCCACTCAGGTTGTCTATGGTGATTTGCCACACTTGTTCCAGATTGGAAAGAAAATCCCCTTCTCTCGATAACACAAAAATCAAAAAGATACCCACCACACAAATCAGCGTCACTGCTATTGTGGTGAAGCGCTTGTTCTTATTTCCCTTGCTCCTAGTTCCTTTGCTCTTTTTTCTGCGTTTTTTTGCCATATACCCCTCGTTCTCATAGTATACAACAGTCTGTTCACAATCAGCAACCCCCTCAGTGGGCAGAACATTGCCCCTGCTATTTAATAATAAAGTTGGTTTTTTCTTGCGCTCCCCTGCTTTTTATTAGATAATGAAGGTATTATGATAGAAAACAACGCAAATCAAAATACAAAAGTAATTGTGGGCATGTCCGGCGGAGTGGATTCCGCCGTAGCGGCCTATCTGTTAAAACAGCAAGGCTACGATGTATCGGGTGTTTTTATGAAAAATTGGGACGACAGCGACCCCGATACCCCCTGCCCGGCCGAGGAAGACTTTGAAGATGTTCGGCTGGTGTGCGACAAACTGGGTATCGCCTATTATACAGTAAACTTCGAACAAGAATATTGGGATAGGGTTTTTTCTTATTTTTTGAAAGAATACAAAGCTGGACGCACCCCCAACCCAGATGTCCTTTGCAACAGTGAAATTAAATTTGCCGCATTTTTGGATTTTGCAAAAAGTGCAGGTGCCCATAAAATCGCCACTGGTCACTATGTGCGTAACGAAACACAGGATGGCATTGGTTACTTGAAAAAAGGGCTGGATGCGGGAAAAGACCAAAGCTACTTCCTGTGCATGCTTTCACAACAGCAAATAAAGGATGCGCTGTTCCCCATTGGGGAAATGCAGAAGAACGAAGTACGCGAAATTGCCGATAAACAAGGCTTTTCTGTGGCACATAAAAAGGATTCAACTGGTATTTGCTTCATTGGTGAACGTCGGTTCAAAAATTTCTTGCAAACCTACATTCCCGCAAATCCCGGCGATATCAAAACACTGGATGGCACAAAAATCGGCAGGCACGATGGTCTCATGTACTACACTCTGGGGCAGCGCCGCGGCCTAAATATTGGCGGGAAAAAGGAAGGCACAGGCGAGCGTTGGTTTGTGGTGAAAAAGGATTTAGAACAGAATATATTATATGTGAGTCAGGGCGCGGAAAGTGAATTGCTCTTTTCTCGCGCACTTACCATGCGTCAGGTAAACTTTATTTCACATGCCGATTTTACGCAATTGGAATGCAATATCAAGGTGCGCTACAGGCAGCCAGATCAAAAAGCGCTGTTGCAAAAGCAGCCGGATGGCAGCTATCTTGTGGAATTTGAAGAGAAACAGCGCGCAGTAACCCCCGGCCAATATTGCGTTCTGTATAGCGAGGATATTTGCCTTGGGGGTGGGGAAATAGAGGAGGTTCTGCTATGATAGAATTGCCCGAAGCCTACACACTGGCAAAGCAGCTTACAGAGCAAACCAAGGGGCAGCACATCCAAAAAGTGGTCGCGGGGCACAGCCCTCATAAATTATGCTGGTTTTATGGCGATGCGGAAGCATATGATGCTCTTTTATCCAAAAAAAAGATTGGCGATACGAACTATTTCGGCGGGCATGTGGAGATGGAAATACAGGAAATGCGGCTGGATTTGCACGATGGCGTAAACCTACAGCTTTTCCCGCCGAATGCAAAGCTGCCCTCCAAGCACCAGTTGTTGGTGCAGCTGGGCAATGGCTCCACATTCATTGGCAGGGTGCAAATGTATGGCGGAATCAGCGCCTTTGAAGAGGGTGCTTTGGACAATCCCTACTATCTTGTGGCAAAAAGCAAGCCCAGTCCACTTTCAGATTCTTTTAACGAGGCCTATTTTCAGACCATTCTGGAAGCGAACGATTTGAAAAAGCTCTCCGCAAAAGCCTTTCTTGCCACAGAGCAACGCATTCCCGGCTTGGGCAACGGCACACTTCAAGATATTTTGTGGAATGCCGGTGTTCACCCCAAAAGCAAAATGGCTGCGCTTTCAAACGAAGACTTGCACCATATGTATCTTGCAGTAAAAGGCACCTTACGGCTGATGGCAGAGCAGGGCGGCAGGGATACGGAAAAGGATTTGTTCGGCAACCCGGGTGGTTACAAAACCGTTATGAGCAAAAACAACCGAGAGATGACATGCCCCGCTTGTGGCGGTGGCGTTAAAAAAGAAACCTATATGGGTGGCAATGTGTATGTGTGCCCTGCTTGTCAGCCCATAAAAAAACAATGAGGATATTGCAATTTGAAAATTGACAGAGCCTACGAAAAGTTTGCGGCGTCCGTCGCACAGATGCAATGTCCGCTTTGTGGCAGCAGCTTCACATTGGAAAAAACAGGCGCTTTCCAGTGCCAAAACCGACATTGTTTCGACCTTTCTGCCAAAGGCTATGTAAATTTTGTGCCCGCCCGCCAAAAGGCGGATTACAGCCCCCAGCTTTTTGAACATCGCAAAAAAGCCTATCATAGTGGGCTTTACAGTCCTGTTCTATCCAACATAACACAGTTGATAGGGGCGCATTTCTCACCCGGTCAGCCTGCAAGCATATTGGATGCGGGTTGTGGCGAGGGGTACTACGCAACAGCAGTCAGTCAAGCGCTTGCAAAAAATCGCAAGACAGTTGTGTTTGCCGCCGATGTATCCAAAGATGCCATAAAAATGGCGGAAACAAAAAACAAAGTGCTTTGGATGGCGGCAGACATCGCGCACCTTCCACTAAAATCAGATAGTTTGGATTGTGTACTGAATATTCTATCCCCTGCCAACTACTCAGAGTTTAATAGGGTATTGAAACCGAGCGGTTTGTTGCTAAAAGTGGTTCCCGGTGCTCAATACTTGCAGGAGATTCGCGCCGCCGCTTCCGCGCAGTTGAAGCAGGCGGATTACACCAATGCCAAAACCATAGCGCATTTTACTGAAAACTTCAACCTAGTGGAGCGCATACCCATACTGTATCAGCAAACCATAACGCCGGATGCCTTAAACAGTCTGCTTCACATGACACCGCTAACGCGCTCTATAGATTTAGGCAGGCTGCATACCACTACAATTGACAAAATAACCATACATATGGAGTTTCTATTGGGAAAAACAAAGGAGAACCAGCATGGGTGAACTTTCTGCGCTACCTAACATTGGCAAAGTTCTGGAGCAACAGCTTGTACAGGCCGACATACACAGCGCCAATCAACTGAAAGAGATTGGCAGCACAAACGCCTGGCTTCGCATACAGGCTTTCGACCCCTCTGCATGCTACAGTCGGCTGTGCGCTTTGGAAGGTGCCATTTGTTCCGTGCGCTGGCACCATCTGCCAAACGAAACCAAGGAAGAGCTGAAGCAGTTTTACCTTGCGCACAAAGCACCAAAACTATAATACCCCTGCCACCACCTGCTGCACAAACTGACGCGCCACCCTTGGCGATCTGCCACCCTTGGAAAGGGCAAATTCCTCTGCACGCTTGTGCAGTTCCTCTTTGCTTAATTCCAATGCATAGCGGGCAGCAATGTGCTCCACAATGTCCAAATACTTCTGCTTGCCCGGCTCTAAAAACGGCACTGTAAGGCCAAATCGATCACTTAACGATACTGTGTGCTGTATGGTTTCATTGATATGAATTTCGTCTCCTTGCCGATCGGAAAAAGTTTCGTGTACCAAATGTCTTCGGTTGCTGGTGGCATAAATGGCTATATTGTCTGTGCGCATCAATGCAGAACCTTCCAGTGTTGCCTTCAGCGCGGTAAAGTCTTCGTCCTCTAGCGCAAAGGATATATCATCAATAAACAGTATGAATTTCAGCGGATTGTCTGCCAGTTTTTCTATCAAAGCAGGAATTTCATGCAATTGCTTTTGCCGCACTTCCACCAGCCGTAGTCCCTGCTCGTGAAACTCGTTTAAAACCGCCTTCACTGTAGAGGATTTTCCCGTACCACTATCTCCATAAAGTAGCACATTTGCCGCAGACTTCCCCGCCAACAATGCCCGCGTGTTATTCAGCACCTTGCTGCGTTCGTATTCATAACCAGTCAAATTTTCTAGTTTGGTATTATCTGGGTTTACCACCGGGCACAGCTTGCCCTCATCAAATAAAAACATATTGTATTTGGAATACACCCCATATCCATTCTGATCTATTTGATCCAAATGCTGCGCATAAATACTCTCAAAGTCCAGCTTTGTTACATGCCATTCCGGCATAAATCCCTCATAAGGAATATATTGTTTTATCTGTTCTCCTGTAATTTGGGAAACATCCTGCAATAAGGCTAGTTCGTGAGCAAGGCAGGCCTGCAAATAAATGCTAATCTCCTTTTTCGCTATCACCCGTTTTAGATACAGGTTTTCATCATTTTTCAGATAATCCAGAACATAATGGGAAAAATCCATATTGTGCATAAACAAACTGGACACAAAAGAGGCATAAAAATCAACACCGATGGAAGCATCCCGCTTTCCTGCCACTGCCAGCAACTCATCAAATTTTGAAAATACCGGATCTTGCAGTATGCTGCGAAAAATAACCAGCGAATGCAACTTGGTATGCACAAATTTTATATCCGTCATAACCTACCCTCTACTCAGTGAAATTTTATTTTTTAATTCTTTATAGATATTATTTGATATTAATTATACTGCTTCATTTGCAAAAAATCAAAATTATAGTTCTCTAAGATTTTTAAGACATAGTATAGTACAATAGAGTAAATCCTTCAAGTGGAGATATGGCAGCATGGAATTTTTACCCGCCAAAACAATTGTAACCAAAAACAAGCACAAGGGATGGTTTGGCACAGATTACAACATGAATATATACCGGGGGTGCAGCCACGGCTGCATTTACTGCGACAGCCGCAGCCAGTGCTATCGCGTGGAACAGTTTGATACCGTGGCCGCAAAGCAAGATGCCATTGCACTTATTGATAAAAACCTAAGCAGCAAACGCAGCAAGGGCGTTGTTGGCACCGGCTCTATGAGTGATCCCTACAACCCACAGGAAAAGAAGTATCGCCTTACACGCGCCGCACTACAGCTTGTGCAAAAATATGGATTTGGCATTGCCCTCGCCACCAAAAGCAACCTCATTTGCCGCGATATTGACATACTAACAGCAATCTCGGCAAAGATGCCCGCCATTGCAAAAATAACCATAACCACAACGGACGAAGCGCTTGCAAAACTGGTAGAACCCCATGCCCCCACACCTGCACAACGTTTGGATGCCATCCGGCAGTTGGCTATGCACAATATTTTTGCGGGGGTATTGCTAATGCCCGTTTTGCCCTTTTTGGAGGATAGCGAGGAAAATATCTACAATGTGGTACAGCAGGCAGCAAAGCACGGCGCTAAATTTGTGTATGCCGGGCTGGGGGTTACCTTGCGCGACCAACAACGAGATTGGTATTATCAGCAGCTAGACATGCATTTCCCGGGCACAAAGCAGAAGTATATGCGTGCCTTTGGGGATCGCTACCAATGCTCTGCCCAAAACGCAAAAAAACTATGGCAGGTTTTTACTACCACCTGCCAAGAATATGGGTTGCTCTATCAAATGGACGCTATCATCTCGGCCTATCAGAAGGGCTACGATGGTGATAAGCAGTTGTCATTCTTCACATAACCGCCTATACGCAGTCTTCCTATCGTCTATACATGTAATTTATAAATTGTAATATCGCTGTTTTCAAACACCACTTTTCCAAACGTTTCATTCAGTATAAATTCAGGATGCCACAGCGTACTGATTACCAAATATTGTACGCCATCCTGTACCAGTTTATTCACCGCTGCAGCATCATTTTGGTACACCGCATCCAGCAATGCCAGGCGTTCTTCAATAATCTGCTTGAAATTCGCCTCGTGCGTGCTCACATAGTTATAGCCTTCTAGGTAGCACTGCCGTTCCGAAAACGCAGTGTAATAATAGTACCGTGCTTCCGAAAGCACCGGATTGGGCACATAGTATTGCCTGTCGGATGCAAACACAGCATCCTCGGGGGTATTATGCTTCAGCCACATCATGCCATCGTATTCCTCACGGGAAATGGTGTTGTATGGCTGCCCGGCCAGCAGCTCTTGGCTGTTGTTCCAGCTGGGCTGGCCTTTGCTATTTGTATACAGTGTTTTCGCAGTAATGCCTATGTTCCAAACCAATGCCATAGCCACCACACCGTATAGTACAATGCGCCCCGCTTTGCCCCAAAGGTCTTTGCTCTTTCTGGCTTCCGCAGCCAAATAGAATAATGTAAAAGCCGCCAATGGAACGCTTCCCTCCAAAAACAGCACTTGTGATTCCCCCGGCTGAGACACCACACTCATTGCCAACATACTGATAAACACCGCACTGAACAAAAACAGCTTTACTATCCCACTCCCATAGGGCCAATCCAAGCCATCTGCCCGGTGTTTTCGAGAGCGTATCATGGCTACAAGCAGCAGCACCAAGGATATCGCCACCACTGGGTAATTCAGCAGCATAAACAAAGGATACGCCATTAGTTTTACAGCAGTCACAGGCATCATAGGCAATGCCTCTCTCAATGCAGTGTAGTACGCAGGCTGAAGCGGTGTTTCCGCATACATCGTAGCGGCAAACGTGCGCTGCAAGCCATTGAATGCATGGGTGCCATACACCATCACAACATACAGCCCCACAAACACAGCCAGCGTTAGCACACCCGCTGCCAGCAAGTGCTTCACATTTTTCCTGCGGAACAACTGCGCAATGATAACAATGCCCGCGCCCGCTATTACCCCTGCCGCCATTAGGGATTTAATGCCCGCTGCCATCGCCAGCAATATTAAGAACAGTATAAAATCCCGGTTCCATACCTTTGCCGTATCCATCACGCGCATATAGCGCAAAAAATAATGCGTTGCTACCAATGCAAAGCCCAGCCCCATAGGCGTGGCATAGGCATACCACATAAAGTGTTCCATCACCAAAGAGCTGCAAAGAAGTGCTGCCATTGCCGCACCCGCTGCCAGCCACTTGTTTTTAAACAACCCCGAAAACAACAGGTACAGCCCACCCGAGAGCACAAAAACCTGCACAATTGCAAAAAATTTTATGTTCAACACATAGGCGCTAAGCCCCAATATATTCTGAAACACCGCCAGAAAAACGCTGGCAAAAAAATGATAGCCAAAGGAAAACCCTTCTATATGAATGTCCTTCACGGGAAATGCCTGTGCAATGGATGCCACGTTGCCCGTATTCCACGCAAGGTCTTGATAAATAAAGGTTCGCTGCCCCACACCCGGAATATTGTAGTTGGATACCGCCGTAAGCAACGCCACCATAAGCAAGGCAGCCAACAGAGCAAAGCCTGCAGGGTGTGTGTTTTTTCCAATATACAACTTTTTCACTGTACTTTTTTTGCGATAGATCAAGTAAACACTTAGTACAGATACCACTGCCATGCCAATCCAAAGCTGTTCCTTTAGCCCTATGGCATAAAACAAAAAATATTCTGCAACCACAATGGCAATGCCCAGCAAATACGATAAAATAAACAAGGCCGCCTGCTCTTTTGGCGGGTTTATATACAATGCCAACGCCATTCCAGGCACCAATACAAATGCAAACTGTGCCAGCATAAACAGTAACATTTGGTTGATTTCCACACCACCCAATGTGTTTGCCAAAAACAACCCCAAGGCACCCAGCACAATACAGCATATCGGCAAAATTGCCATTTGAATTTTTGCCGATGTTTTCGCTTCCTCCATACCATCCCCCAAAGTACTATTTCTAGTCAAAAATCTCTCTTGTATTCGTTTCCATGTCATATAGCCCAAAGCTAATTCACCTATCCAACAGCACCATTATATCATACTGATCCCTGATAGAAATATCGCAAAAGCGATATTTCTATCACTGCCATACG